>JAADGW010000086.1 GCA_013152145.1 Deltaproteobacteria bacterium | reverse complement strand
CTCGGGGTGCCCACTTCAAGGGTGTCTGTCGCCTGGATGGCGACGGTCAAGCCCCAGGGATGGGTTCATGCGGCCCTTGGAGTGGGCACCCCGAGGCTATCCACCGCGCCGCTGAATAGTTACCAAATTCAGATACAATATTGGACCAAATCACATAAATTTAGAACCACTTTTTTTATCAAATATGGTGATTTTTTATTAATGGGCGGTCATTCTCCTGTTAAGTCTGTCACAATCAACCTAACGCCCCTGATCCACTTTTGGCGAACATAACTACCCTCCGGGAGCCGGGTCTGCCGATCGAAAGTTAACCGCATTAATCAGCATTTTCATTGCCTTTCCGTCCTCGGTGAAGTATACAGGATGCGTTCAGATGACTGCTTTCTTGAATTGAGAAACAACATGGGTTATCGAAATCTCCGTGCCGCAATTCACGATCTGGAAACCAGTGGTCAACTGATCCGGATCGACCGGCAGATCGATCCGGATATTGAAGCCGGGGCCGTCCAGCGACGCGTTTATCAAGCCGGCGGACCGGCCCTGCTGTTCACCGATCTGAAAGGTTGTGAGTTCCCGGCAGTGGCCAATCTGTTCGGTACCCTGGAACGCACCCGCTACCTGTTCCGTGACACCCTCAAGCAGGTTGAAGCCCTGA
This sequence comes from Deltaproteobacteria bacterium, assembly GCA_013152145.1. GTDB lineage: Bacteria > Desulfobacterota > Desulfuromonadia > Desulfuromonadales > Geopsychrobacteraceae > Malonomonas. The sequence goes on along the minus strand of JAADGW010000086.1, from coordinate 12,800 downwards.
TCAAACTGAAACTCGACCCGAAAATCCTGCTGAAAACCCCCTCAACTTTGTTGTCCGCACCGCAAGCAGCATTTCATCTGCTCCCCAAAAAGGTTAACAGCGGTCCGATCCTGCAACACCGAACCAGCCTCAGCCGACTGCCGCAGATCAAAAGCTGGCCGGATGACGGCGGCGCCTTTATCACCCTGCCGCAGGTCTACTCCGAGAGCAGCCTGAACCCCGGGGTCCGTACCTCGAATCTGGGGATGTACCGGGTGCAACTGGCCGGTAACGACTACCTGGCAGACAAAGAAGTCGGCCTGCACTACCAGATCCACCGCGGCATCGGCGTCCACCATCAAGAGGCACTGCAACTGGGCCGCCCGTTCCGGGTCAATATTTTTGTCGGCGGACCACCGAGCCTGACCGTTGCCGCCGTGATGCCGCTACCGGAAGGGATGCCGGAGCTCGCCTTTGCCGGGCTGCTCGGCGGCCACCGGATTCCGCTGGTGCACCTCCCGGGACTGCTGCCGATGCCGGCCGAGGCCGATTTCGTGATCTGTGGAACGGTCGACCCCAAACAGTTGAAACCGGAAGGTCCGTTCGGTGACCATCTCGGCTATTACAGCCTGAGCCACGATTTTCCGCTGATCAAGGTCGAGCGGATCTACCACCGCCCCGATGCTGTCTGGCCCTTTACCAGCGTCGGCCGCCCGCCACAGGAAGATACCAGTTTCGGCGCCTTTATCCACGAATTGACCGGGGCTCTGATCCCCGAAGTCCTGCCCGGCATCAAAGGCGTGCATGCCGTCGATGCGGCCGGGGTGCATCCGCTGCTGCTGGCGATCGGCAGTGAACGCTACACTCCCTACAATGAACTGCGCGAGCCGCAGGAACTCCTCACCCAGGCCAATGCGATTCTCGGCCAGGGGCAATTGTCACTGGCCAAATACCTGCTGATTGCCGCGGAGAACGACAACCCACAGCTCGATATCCACAATATTCCGGGGTTTTTCCAGCATCTACTGGAACGGATCGACTGGCGTCGTGACCTGCACTTTCAGACCCGTACCACCATCGACACCCTCGACTACAGCGGCCACGGCCTGAATCAGGGCTCCAAACTGGTGATGGCCGCCGTCGGGCCGAAACGACGTGATCTGGCGAATGAACTGCCGAGTGAACTGGAACTGCCACGCGGTTTCAAAAATCCGCGGACAGCTCAGCCCGGCATCCTGCTGCTCGAAGGTCCTCCCTGTGATGATTATCGACCGGGGGAAGATCGCAACCTGCTGCGGCTGGCGAAAAAATATTCGGCAACCGACCCGATCAATCAATTTCCGCTGATTCTGGTCGTGGATGACAGTGATTTCTGTGCGGCGACATTGAACAACTGGCTTTGGGTCTGCTTTACCCGCTCCAACCCCGCCGCAGATATTTACGGCATTGAAAGTGCCGTTTCGGCTAAACACTGGGGTTGTCGCGGCAGCCTGATTATCGACGCCCGCAGTAAGCCACACCACGCACCGCCCTTGCTCGACGATCCACAGATCGAAAAACGGGTTGACCAACTGGGCATCAAAGGCGCTCCGCTGCACGGCATCATTTGATAATCCTCGAAGCGACCTCGGTAAGCGGCTCAATACCATCAAGCAGGATCCGCTCAATTTTTTCTGGATGGAATAAAAATAACCGGCAGGTTCCAGCAGTGAAAACCGCAGGAACCTGAAAAGAAACCCGTAGACAGGGCTAAATGATCTGACGCTTCAGAAAATCAGCTCCAAACTTGTCAAGCCAAGGCTGAAATCCTTCTAAATAGGGCTTTTTAAATGTTTTACAGCCGAGCGATTCGGCTTTGCGGAGGTCTTTATCCGACCATCGCCCCGAAAAAATCACACGATTTTCCTTCTGCAGTTTACACCCCTTGGCCACCAGCTCCTCGAGCATTTCCAAGCCGGTTAAACGGGGCATCTGATTATCGGTCAACAACAGATCGGCGCACGCTTTATCAACCGGACAATACGTCTCGGCATTACAGTGACCGATAAAAGCGACCGCATCGCCAAATTCCATCACCTCGCAGTCCATATCTTCCAACATATTGACCAGATAGCTGCGACAAAATTCCATATCATCAATGACAACGGCTTTGATTTTTTTTGCCATGGGCCCTCCTCCAGACGTGCAATACATGTGGGGGAAATCTCAAACGGACCGAGTATAGACATCCGATCTGACAAAAAACTGAACACCGATAAAACTATCTTCTTACCACCCCGGAGCCGCCCCTAACGACGACAGATCAGCGTCACCCCGACCAACAGCAATACCACCCCCAGTATCCGCTTCAGATCAACCGGGATACTGCGCATGCCGAACAGGCCATAGTGGTCCATCGCCAGCCCGGCAACCAGTTGCGAAACAATGGTCAATGCCAGCACCGCGGTCGTCCCGATCCGCGGCACCCCGATGATGGTCGCGGTGACGAAAAAAGCTCCAAACAGGCCGCCGCTGAGTTGCCACCAATCAGCATCGCCCACCCGGCGGAAACTGCCCTGCTGGGTTACCAGGGAAATCAGCAGCAACCCCAGGGTGCCGACTGCAAAAGAGACGGTTGCCGCCTGCAGGTAGCCGGTTTTTTCCGCCAGCCTGGCATTAATTGACGGTTGCAGCGCCACAGCGACCCCGCCGGCAACCATCAGGATCATCAACCAGAGGTTTGACATTTATCGCTCTTCTTCAATTTGTCCCTGACAATCGAGACAGAAGGGGGATTCCGGCCGGGCTTTCAGCCGGGGATAACCGATCGGCTCTTCGCAACGCCGACACTCACCGTAACGCAGCTGCCTGATCGCCGACAGCGCTGCCTCGACCAGCTTTAACCGGTGCTGACTGGCCGCCCGGTTCGCCTTGGCCATCGCCTGCTGCTGCAGAGCATCCATCCGGGACAAGCGACCGATCGGCTGATCCAGGGTGACCGTCCTGCTGCTCGCTGCTGAATCGGTCAGCAACTGTTCAAGATCATCATGTAACCGCAACAGGTTTACGCGCAGCTCCTGTAGCTGTGCAGCGCTCAGGGCATCCATCAAGCGGTCCGCCGCCGCGCCAGTCGAGAAACGACCTTGAAGTCATCACCTTCGGCCACTCCGAGCAGCTGGAACAGAGCGATCTCGGTGGTCGTCAGCACCGCACCCATCTGTACCGCCATAGCGATCGCGGTCTGATAATCCGATTTGAAGCGTGAGCAGATCGCATCACGCACCAAGTGCACCCGGTAGCCGCGATCCAGCAGATCAATCAGGGTCTGGTAGACGCAGACATGAGACTCCATGCCGACCAGAACCACCTGCTTGGCAGCGGTCTTCTCCAGAGCCGCCATGAACTTCGGCTCGCCGACACAGCTGAAAGAAATCTTTTCGATGCAGACCTGCTCGGTCGCGGCGGCCAGTTCCACGATAGTATTGCCGAGCCCGCGCGGGTACTGCTCAGTGGCAATGACCGGCAGCTGCATCGCCCTGAACCCCTCGAGCAGCATATTGATATGACTGACCACCTGACCACAAACACGCTCATTCATCGCCGGAACCAGTCTTTCCTGTACGTCGATGACAATCAGTACGGCCTTATCCTTGTCGAGCCGGTATTTCTCTTTAAACTCCGCCATATTGCTCCTCCTGTTCATAGGCCACCGGTTCAGTATAAGTGCATACCGGATGAGTTGCCAGCGTAAACCACGCACAAAAAAACCGCCCCCGGAGGGGCGGCGATGAATTTACCTTGAGCCGTTTTCAATCAATGAGGCGCCTCTTCCTTATCAACCATAAATGCCGGGAAGATCATGTTGAGGAAATAGAAGATTACGAACGGCGCTATCCCCACCAACAAGGCACCACCCAGCCCTTCCTTGAAGGATTCAATATCACGCGGAATGATCGGCATGCTGTAATCCATAAAGCCGTGGAAAGTCAAGGAGAATGCCTGGCCACCGATAACGACGTTCCAACGCATCATGAACACACCGAACAGCACCAGCATCGAGGCCAGAGCGGCGCGGCGGACGGTCACCCCGGGAATCAGCAGCATGATGAACGGCAGGAAATTGCCGACCCCGTACTGCAGGACAAAGATATTGGTAAAATCGCGTTCGAGCAGGACGTTGCGCAAAATATCCCAGGATTTTACCGCCGTATAGCCACGGAAGATCATATCGAGAATCTCCAGCGTCAACGCCAGGGTCATGAAGATCAACAGGTACTTGGAGGTCATCTTGACCTCGTGTTCCTGGACACTGCGCAGATGTTCATAATCGACCGCAGAGCTCCCGTGGGCGATGGCGTCGGGCAGAAAATAATTCTTGCCGCGCTTGGCGGCCCATTTACGCAGCTCCATGAAGACATAGTAACAGACGATACAGAGGGCGATCCCCGAAACGATTGCCGAACAGATGAAAATAACCGGCATCAACGGGGTCATCCAGAGGGCATTGGCCTTGACCGAACCGAAGATGAAACCGGCATAACCATGCAGAAAAGAGGCCACCGGAATACCGAGACCGGCGAGAATCTTGATCGCCTTGTGATCTGCCTTGAGCGCCTCCGGGGAGACATCCATAGCCCCGAGGGAAATCAGCTTGTAGATAAAGAACAGTGTATTCTCATAGAAGCTGCGGTCGGATTTTGCGCCGAGCCGCACCACTGAAGAGACGATAAACTCACGGTAAACAAACCAGATTTCAGCGGCAACGATACAGGTGTAGGCTAAAAAGACAATGCCGAACGCTGATATGGCCGAGGTAAAATGCGGCGTCATCAGCACGTTTATACCGCGCATCGGCTGCATCAGATGCAGCATCAACGGCAACATCGCCACCGGTAGCAGGGCAAAGGAAAAGACCAGCGCAAACCGGGCGATCTCCTTGAGTTTCTCGACCCCGAACACGTGGTAGAGAGAGGAAAGGACAAAGGCGCCGGCAACCAGACCGGTCATATAGGGATAGAGAACGATCTGGATCGACCAGTAGACGTACTCATTGGGCAGGACAAACAGATCCTTAACGGTCCAGGCTTGGCCATGGACGACCACCTGGGCAAGTTGTTCAACCATGGCTAATGTACCTCCTTACTCAAACCGATGTAGTAAGCATTCGGTTTGGTACCATATTCATCACGCAAAACCCCGATCCGCTGGTCCAGTACCGCCTTGGCAACCGGATCGTTAGGGTCGCGCAGATTACCGACCCGCCGAGCACCGAAGGGGCAGGCCTGGGCACAGGCCGTGTTATCGCCTTTACTGATACGGTGGTAGCAGAAGGTGCATTTGTCAGCGACATTCGCCACAGGATGAAAGAAACGCACCCCGTAGGGACAACCCATGATGCAGTACCCGCAACCGATACACCAGGTACGGTCGACCAGCACCACACCGTCGGCAGTCTGATAGGTGGCACCGACCGGGCAGACCTGAACACAAACCGGATTTGAGCATTGGTTGCAAAGCTTGGGAACAAAAAACGCCTGGGTGATGTCCGCGTCCGGGATCTTCTTCATTCCCGATTCATTCTGGTCGATCAGTTTGCTGGTATAACCGTTGAGCGCTCCCTTCGGCGAATCCATATTCACCTTACCATCCTTGGTGATCACATAGCGCTCAACCCAAGTCCGGGTGACATCGGCTTCCAACGGGATATCATTCTCAATCTTGCAGGCCTTGACACAGAAACCGACACACTTGTAGGTATCAACCAGAAAGCCCCAGCGCAGATCAGGATTGGCCGCCAGAACCTCCTGCGGATCAAGCAACTCCAGGCTGGAGAGGGAAACCGCCGCTCCAGAGATAAAGACTGCTGTACTTTTTAGAAAATCACGCCTCTTCATTATTTACATATCCTCCAGACTCGGGTTGTGCGGATTGTGACACTCGCTGCACTCGATCCCGACATTGTGCTTTGCAGGATCGATCCCGGGAATATCATTGCGGCCGCTTGAGGGCATAATAAGTTTAGAGTGACAACGCAGACAGAGATCGCGACTGCGATCAATGCTCAAACCCTTCGGATCATCCGGATGATTTAACGCTGGTCCGTGGCAATTCTGACAAGGGATCACAGCATGGGGCGACATGCTGATGCTCTCGCTGTTCTCCACGTGACAATCGGCACAGTAGCCACGGTCCCGGTACTTGGCCGGATAATTTTTCCATTCCTGTTCATTGCTCAAGCGGTGATAACCATAGGTGTAACCGCGCTCCTGAACACCAAAATCATCCGGCACGTACCACAACCTCACGAGCAGGATAAAAATCACCAGTCCGATGACCACAAACAGTGGTCGCCATACATGTCGCTTCACAGATACTACCTCCACATCGAATTAATATAACGTTGTTTTTAGTATTCAAGATCTTAATCACCACTGTCAACAATTTTATCATTAACAAATGAATAGCAGGAAAAATAAATCTTTCTGACGGCCCATTAGCGTCATCTCAAAATAGATGGAGGCGACCGGCTAACAGCATAAAGTTTACTGTTGCGCTGGGTGTTTATATTTAATAGAATACCGTTTTATTTACCACCGTTTATTCGCTTGTCAAAGGAGTTCCCATGGGCGAAGCACAGCCTCCTCTCGAACAACAGGTTCTCGAACTCAGCGCGCTGGTTACCCAGTTAAATCAGCGTGTTAGCCGACTTGAACTGACAGCGGGCGGGCGCGTTGCTGTTCCACCGAAACCACAGCTCTCCTCCTCCGATCCCGGCGCCAAATCCGTGGCGCCAAATGAATCCCAGCTGCTGGTCGGCAGCAGTTCCATGCTTCAGCACCTTTCCATCCTCTGCTTTTTACTGGTTGCCGCCCTCGGTCTGCGAGCTCTGACCGACAACGGCCTGCTCGATATGCAACTCGGCTCAATTCTCGGTATCGGCTATGCCGCAGCCCTCATTGCCGGCAGCCATATCTTCTACCGCAGGGCGAGCGCCCTGGGCCCGCTCTTCAGCACCATCGGCGCCCTGCTGATGTTCAGCATTCTGGTGGAAACCTATACGCGCTTTGCCTCAATTCCGATGGTCGTGGTTTATACGATGCTGGCCGCAACCGGCATCGGTCTTGCGCTGATCAGCTACGCAAACCATGTGGCCCTGCCGATTATTATCGGCACCCTCGGCATGTGCCTGGCAGCGGTCGCCATCGATTATCCCAATCCGTTTTTCCCGTTTCTCGGGTTGCTGCTCTGGACCGCCAATATCCTCGGCTACTTTGCCACACGCTTGAAACGCTGCTCCTGGCTCCGCTGGCTGTTGCTGTTCATCACCCACTTCATGCTGCAGATCTGGGGCCTGAAACTGAGCGGCAATCTGTTCTCCAACGGGGGTAATGCAGGCACACTGTCCCCCGACTGGTTCATACCGATCGTCACCCTGATCGGCTTCACCTTCATGATGATAGCGTTGTTCGGAATAATCCGGAGCGGAGAAGAAAAAATCTCCAAATTTGATTTTATGTTGCCGGCCCTGAATGCCGGCTGGACCTATGTTGCCGGCATCTATGCATTGAAAAACCCCGTCGCCTTCGGAGCCCCCGCAGCAGCGGCAGCCATCGCCCACTTCGGTATCGCCTACTGGCTCTCCACTCGACAGAAACGCAACGCCCCGGGCACCAATACTTTTATCGCCGGCGGCGTTATTCTCGCCAGTCTGTCTCTTCCCGCCATCCTCGGCAGCCTGCTGGCGCCCTTGCCTATTCTTGCCGGGCTGGCACTCACGATCAGTTATTATTCCCGGGTCTGGCAAAGCGGCGGCATGCGCGTTACCGCAACCCTGTTACAAATCTATGTCTGCCTGCTGGTGGGAATCGAATTGTTCGGCAACGGCATCCCGAATAACCCCGCGGCAACAGTCCTCGCTGTCGGCCTGAGCAGCCTGTTCGGCCTGCTGCAATACCAGTTTTTCCGCAGACATGCAGCTCCCGGGGACTCCGTCTTCTTTTCACGGATCGATAAACACGACGTCTCAACAATCTTTGCCCTGCTGGCCAGCCTGACCAACGCTTATTTCATGCTTCTCACCCTGGTCTATACCCTGCTCAAGGCATTTTACACCGGCAACCTTCCGACCGCATTTACGGCCAGTCAGTCGATACTGATCAACAGCGCCGCGATCGCACTGATGATTTTTGCCTTTATCCGGCAAAACCAGGAACTGCGCAACGTTGCAATCCTGATTACCTTGATCGGCGGCAGCAAGGTTTTTATTATCGACATGCTGCAAATCAGCGGTACCTGGCTGGTTGCCAGCATCTTCGCCTTCGGCATTGCCGCTGCGCTGGAATCGTTGGCCCTGGCACGCTGGAAACTCGAGAGCAAGGATGAGAGTAAAAAGGGACCGCCACCTTCCTCTGAGAACCTCCCCGAGGACCAGGACAAACAGGTCGCCTAGCCGCTGACCTTGCAAACCCAAAAAAAGACCCCGCTATCCAGTTGGATAGCGGGGTCTTTTTTTGGGTTTGAGCCGGGCCACGAGCTCAATAACATTGAACTCCTGTACAGCTACAGCCGATCAATCATCACCGATCAGGGTTCTGAGGATGGCCGGATCTTTCTCTTCTTCAGCCAGAATGGTATGACAGGTATCACAATCCATCGCAATCACTTCACCGTCAGACGATTCATGCTCCTCGTCATGACACCGGAAGCAACCCATTACATTGGTATGGCCGATGTTGCTGGTGTAGGTTCCCCACTGAATGTTCATCTCGGGGAAAACATTCTCCAGATAAGCTTCCTGGACACCAACGATCGCTTTTTCCACTTTCTGCCGGTCGTTCGCGTAAATATCCGGGTAGTTGGCTTTGTAGTAGGTCGTCAGGCCGTTGGCAATCGCAGTGCGGGCTTCGTTCTGGGTTTTATATTCGACACGGATAATTTTCATCGCCTGCTGCTTGATATAGGGCAGATCCTGTGGGATCCGGCCCGCCATCATCTTACCATTGACGGCATCATCCGCCGGCAGATAAATATGACTGGGGCGGTTGTGACAATCGATGCAATCCATCACCCGCTGCTGCAGGTCCTTCGCATCCGCCAACTGCTCATCAGCTTCACTGCTGCGAAAAACAACGGTGCTGCCATTAGCGGTCTTCAGGGCAACTTCGGGAATGATATCCCGCTTCCGGTCCGTTGCGGTGTAGGTGATCTGGTTCTCCGGCGCAACATGCCAGTGGATGCCGTGTGAATTAGACGTCCGATCCCCCGCGCTGCCGATCTTCATCAACAGGACCGTCTTGACATGGGTATTGTTTTCATCGTCGAGAAACTTATCCTTGATCACCAGCTTATCACCAACAAACTTCTCCGGTCGGTGACACTCCTCACAGGTATCACGAGCCGGGCGCAGACCGTGGACCGGGGTTTCAATCGGCCGGGAAAAAGTATCCGCGACAACCGCATAAAGCTGCCGGGCGCCCGAAATTTTCGATTTGACAAACCAGGACGCCCCCGAACCGATATGACACTCGACACACTGCACCCGCGAGTGCGGGGAATTCTGATAGGCGGTGTATTCCGGCGTCATCGGCACATGACAGACTTCACCGCAGAAGGCATTCGATTCCATATAATGGTAACCGCTGTAACCCAGTACCGCCATAACAAACAGGTTGATACAGGTCAGAAAAACGCCGAGAAACACCAGCTTGCGGATCTTGTCATAACCGGTCTCATCGGCCAGTTTGTCCCGGAAATAGGCCAGAGTGAACAGGCGAATGTCCTCCCTGCCCTTGGCAAAGAACAGGCCGATGAATATCAACACCAGGCCACCGATAAAGCTCGGCCCGAGAATCATATAAATAAACCCGGCAAAATAAGGGTTATCAATATGGAAAATCAGGTCATAAAATATGGCACCCATCAAGAAGGGAAAAGAGATGGTCACGACCATGGCGCCCAGCAGAGAAATCCTGCTGTGGGCAATGCCTTTGAGAAATGCCTTAGGGATGTCAGACAGTGATGTTGCCATTGAAAATTACTCCTTGCTAGACTTTCACCCCGCTACAGGCAGAGTGCCGTTTGGGAAATTCAATCAGTATTATTGAAGTATTTCAGTCGGAAAAATCAATTGAAGAACCTAGCACCGAGATAAACAACTGTCAATATCATTATAAAAATGAATGATAGGGCTGGCAGTTGGGCTCTCATTGGACAAGACCAAGTTCAAACCACATGCATAGCGATAGCTCCCCGGGCATTGAATCGAGCAGTGACAAAAAGGGGGAGAAAAGTAAACGGCTTAGATGCGGTTGCGCAAAATCCGCATAACCAGAACGCCCAGCACCGAAAAAATCAGCCCGATACAGACCAGCAGATAACCGATCGTATGCCCTTCCCCCCAGCCCCAGAGATCCTGACCTTTCATCAGCAGAATCAGCCCGGCACCGGTAAAGGTGGCGACACCACCCAGGATATAGACGGCAATCGCGAGAATCGACCAGATCAGATCTTTATCTTTCATAACTCCTCGGTGAAAAAGGGGTTGCCGAACGGCAACCCCTTTCGGAAAGAACATCACTCCGGGCACACTAGAAATGATGACCGCCGGAGGTGAACGCATAGAGCATCAGGAACAGCAGGGCCAGACCTGTGAACAGGGCCAGGAAGCCGAAACCCTTGATGATGAAGTCGTAAGCGATGCCACTCGGCTTCTCCTTTTCGTACTGCGCCAGAACCCCCTGCTCTTCGTAGCGTTTCCACTGGTCGCCACGCTCTTCAATAAATTCCTCTTTCGGCACTTCACCGTTGAAAATAACAAAATCCATCGGGAACTTCTCCGGCCGACCGTGCGTATTAAAGAAGTGGACGGTAAAGATAAAGCCGGTCGCCAACAGGGCTTCATCCGAATGGATGATGGTTGCCACGTTGAAGACCCAACCGGGCAGGAAAGCACCAAAAGCTTCCGGGAACCAGAGCATCAAACCGGAGCCACCGATAGCAAACATCCCCCAGAAAACGGCGATGAAGTCAAACTTTTCCCAATAAGTCCAGCGATCGAAGGTCGGCTTGGGACCGAGGAACAGGAACCAGCGAACCATGGCTGTCACATCCCGAACATCCCGCAGGTTCGGACAGAGCGACTCGGGACCGAACAACCGCTGGAAAAACTCCACCGGATACTGCAGCTTGTAGAACAGAAACTTGGCGCTCATAAATAACGCCGCAGCAAAGTAGATAAAGGTGATCCCCGCACCGATCCGATGCAGAAGACCGGCATTTGCAGCCCCACCGTAAAAATCCATCATCACGATCGCCCAATGCTGGTCAGCAAACTTGAGCGGGATACCGGTCAGCGCCAGCAACAGGAAGCTGGTGATAACCAACAGGTGCAGGGTGATATGCACCTTGGTAAAGCGACGGTAAATTTTATGGGCGTCCGGCATTTCCTGATGATGACCGGCAATCAACTCACGTTTTTTCTCGCGGTTTTCGACGAAGCCACGGAACATCCAGAGCAGGGTATGAATCCAGAAGACGGCAAAGGTCCCCAGCAGCAAACCGGACATGCTGACATATGTGTAATAGAGGATCGGGTAGTTCGCCTCATCCTCCATGTTTCCGTGGGGGTAAAACTTGACAAATTGGGCGGAAGAATTCTTATGGCACTGACCACAGGTGGTCACCAGGTTGTCCGGATTGACGCTGGAGCGCGGATCATTACGCGGCAGAATTGAGTGTGAGGTATGGCAATCAGCACAGCCGGCAACCTTATCCGGGAAGCCGAGACGATAATTTTTCCCGTGATAGCTTTCCAGGTAGGTTTCAACGGCAACGTGGGTAACACCGTTTTTCTCCATCAACTTTTTGTCGGCATGACATTTGAGACAAACTTTTGTATGAAAGACGCGGGTCGCGTGATCGTTTGAATCGCCGATTTCCTTGATCGCATGCAGGTTATGACAATCGAGACAAGCGGCCGAATCCATATTTCCGCTTGCAACCGCCCGACCGTGGACTGATTGACTGTAAGCCTCAAAAGCATCATCGTGACACTCGGCACATTTCGCGGTCGCAATCCGCTTATCGCCGTTCCAGGGCTTCTGGCTGTGAATTGTCGAGTGACAGGAGGCACAGCCGATATCATTCAGTTTATGTACACTGGAATAATGCTCGGCGGTCTGCTTTTTGTGACAGCGAACACACTTGACCGGCGCGGGCATCAGCTCACCCTCCATGTGCAAGTCAAGATCGGTCAACTCAATGTGGCAGGCAACACAGCCGTTGGGCCCGTGAACAGAGGCGGCAAACTCCTCTGCGGAAATCACATCACCATGGCATTCAAGGCAGGTTTCCGGTGAAACGATCAGGGGGGTCTCAGCAAACGCCAGGGAACCCAGCGCCCCAAATACCAGCGCGACAACAATTAGTAACCGGGTCGTTCTCATCAAACATCTCCTTTTTTAAAAATGGCAGAAAAAACAACATCCCTCAAAACGGCAAGAACCATAACCGTCGGCAAAGAGTGAGCAGCTCCTTACCACAAAGAGAAAATATGCCGTCGACAACACAGGACGTGCAGCAGAGTCCACAATGCGGTGCCGGGTTAAACGACCAAAAAATCAGGAATTAATACGGAGATGATCTGACAAAGGTCCTGGCAAAGACCGACATGGCAGAAAGCAACCTCTCACAACAATAACCTCACAAAACCCGGACAGCACGGTCCAGTTCCGAAAGCACAGTAACTTGCCGTGCTGCAACATCATATTTGTCTTTTTGTATATTGAAGTATATGAAATCAACACAAGTTAGCGGACAAACATCGCCGCGCAGAATAGCACAAT
>JAADGW010000149.1 GCA_013152145.1 Deltaproteobacteria bacterium | reverse complement strand
AACTCGGCTTCCTGTTCGAACAGCTGGTTGAGCAGGCAACACAGGGCCGGAATATCCCCGGGTTCGGCCAGCTCGATCAACATGCTGCGGGCTCCGTTGAGCCGTTTGTGCCCGCAACGGGAGCAATGGCCACCAGTTGCAGGGCGAAGGTCAGATCCTGTCCGGCAAGGGGGTGGTTGCCGTCGAGGGTGATCTCGTCTTCGCCCAGTTTGATGATGCGCATCACCCGCTCTTCCCCGTCGTTAAAGGCCAGCGAGATCTTCTCCCCTTCACGCAGCTGACGTTCAGCCGGGAACTGCGTGCGCGGCAGGCGCAGCAGGTTTTCGTTCCGGCGGGGGCCGAAAGCGTCGGCGGCCTTGATCTCGATATTGGCGGCCCGGCCGACGGCCAGCCCGATCACCGCGGTTTCGAGCGCGGGGAAGATCTCATGAGCGCCGATGGTGAAGCGCAAAGGGTTCTCGGCGTCGGCGCTATCGAAAATGCGGCCGTTATCGAGGGTACCGATGTAGTGGATGGTGACCCGGTCGCCCGGTTTGGCGGTTGACATGGCTATTCTCCTGTCTGCTCCAGCTCAGCGGGCATCATTCGGTTCTTTCTGCCCGTTGGGCCTGAATCCATGGTGAAAGACTGAGCAGTCGCGGGGTCAGTTGCTCGATTTCGCTGCGGACCTGGTTTGCGCAGCCAGCGGACCGGCAGCGCCTCGGAGCCGTAAAAAGCTCCGGCGAGCATGCCGGCAATGGCGCCGGTCGTATCCGCATCCCCCCCCTGGTTGACAACCCCGACCAGGCATTCTTCGAAACTGCCGGTGGAAAAAAAATAATGAAACACCGTCTGCAGGGTATCGACTACGTAGCCCGAGGCCTGGCCACGGTAGTTATTGAAGCGGAAATTCGGATAATCGGCCACCAGCTCGCGGGTCAGGCGATGCAGCTCAAAACGATCGGCGCCGAGCAACGCGGCCTGCACCATCCGGCCGAGGCAGAGGCAGGCGGCGTCCGACAACGGGTGGTTGTGGGTCAGGTGGGCCTGCTCAACGGCGCAGCGCTGCAGCAGCAGCTCATCGCCGAGGGTGAACAGCACGACCGGAGCCATGCGCATCAGCGCGCCGTTACCGGCGTCCCAGTCATTGGGCGGAACTTCAAGCGCGCCGCTGCGGCGGAAGCTGACAATCCCCTTGCGCACCGTGGCGCCGACATCGATCGGCCGGTGCCGCATCCAGGCGAGAAAGTTCTCGGCGATCCCCTGCAGATCCCAGCCGCCGGCGGAGTCGAGGGCGTGGGCGATGGCCAGCGACATCTCGGTATCGTCGGTTACCTGGCCGGGCTTGATGCCGAGCCAGCCGCCGCCGCGGATCCGGTTATGCACCTTGTAGCGGCCGCGGATCTCGGCCGCGGTCATGAACTCGGTGGTCGCGCCCAGCGCATCGCCCAGCGCCAGACCGAGAAAGGCGGCCCGGGCTCGCGGCAGGATCAGCTCAGCCACCGGTCAGCACCTCGACCGCGTATTCGCCGCCGATCACCAGCACTTCCTCTTCGCCCTTGAGCAAAGCATTCGGCAGCAGATCAGCACGAAAGACGATTTTTGCCAGCGGTACCTCGGCCCGCAGCACCCGGTTGCCGAATTCCCAGGCCCGCTCAAAGTCGCTGGTGAAGGAGACCAGGTTATTGAGCCGGATCAGGTGCCGATGTTTGCCGAGTTCCTTCAACACCCGCTGTTCGTCATAGTCGTGAATACCGCGATAAAGGGTGATACAGAAACTGGTCGGCGGTTTCAGTCCCAGTTCATACTGAACGAATTCATACAACAGATCGAACTGGGCATAGATTGCGTTGGTGCGGGCTTTCCCCTGCATGCACTCACACAGATAGTGATAGTAAGCCTCGGAATGGATATCGTCGATCGGTTGATGATGGAAGACCGGCGCCAGCCCGAAACGGCTTTCAACCCATCCCTTGAGCACCGCACCCTCGCGGGAGTTCGATTCAAACATCCAGCCGCGCAAAAAACGGAGATAGCTGTTTTTCAGCCCCTTGCGGCTGCTGCTCGATTTTTCCTGCTGCCACTGGTGCAGCTGGAAGGTGACATCCATATAGTCATGAAACAGCAGGCCGCGCAGCTCGCGCGTTGCCAACTGCTCCAGACGTTTGAACAGAAACCGGTTCGCCTGCCGCACCCCCTGAATTTCAAGCCGTTGCGGATGGTTGTTAAACCGGTGAGCGGCGATCACCCAAGGGGGGAGGTTGCAAAGATTGAGGGGCGTTGCCGGCATGATATCAGCACTCTCATCATCATAAGTCAGCTTGTTTTGCCTGATTTTTCAGCAGCGGTGCTGCCGTTCATGACCAGCAGGAGGGGTTTTCCCGGCGCCGTCAGGGCAACCTTCGTCTATCCGTTGTCTCCTTCTGGTTCTGGGGGAAGGTTTATGCATGCAAAATGCCAAGGAGCACTGATGGTCGATGTAACGGGATCGTCGGCGGTTTCAGCTTCGGCGGTTCAGAGCCGGGCCCGCTCGATGCGGACCCTTTCCTTTTGTCATTGTCCCACAGTTAAAACCAGACACGAATTCCGGAGACAAACTGAAAATCGTCAACGTCAGTCCCTTCGGCGCGGGCGTAATCGGCGGTCTGTCCGTAGCGCCGAGTCCAGTTCAGGCCGATGTAGGGGGCGAACTCGCGGCGGATTTCGTAGCGCAGCCGGAGACCTGCTTCGGTGTCGGACAGGCCGGAACCGGTGCCGGTGGCCGGATCATCCTTACCGTAGAGATTCAGCTCAAGATCGGGGACCAGGATCAGCCGCTGGGTCAGCATGAACTCATACTCAGCCTGCAGGCGTGCCGCAGTGCGACCGTTATCGCCGATAAAAACAGCGCTGTCGATATCGAAAAAGTACGGTGCCAGCCCCCTGAAGCCGACCGCCAGCCAATCCCGGTTCGGGGTCGGTCTGATATCACGCCGCCAGCCGAGCTGCAGATCCCAGAACGGGGCAATCGCGCGGCTGTAGAGCGCCTGAATCTCCATCTCTTCGAGCTGCCCGGCAACATACTCACCATCGGTCTTGAGCCAGAATTTGTGCAGATCCTTCCCCACCCAGCCCTCAGCATCCCAGACCAGCGGATTGTCACCAGCGGTATTACGGATTTCCAGTTGATCGACGAGCAGCATCGTCAACAACGGATCATCCTTGCCGCCGGCAAATAAAACGGTGGGAATCGTCAGTGTCAAGATCAGCAGGCCGATAATCGTTCCCAACATTTTTTTCATAGTCAGACTCCCTCTTCAACTCACAACAACTTTACGGAACATTCCCGGCATATGGTAGAGCAGATGGCAATGATAGGCCCAGCCGCCCATGGCGTCAGCGCTGATCAGGTAGCTGATTTTTGCTCCCGGCTGCACTGTGACCGTATGTTTGCGTGGCAGATATTGACCGTCTCCGGTTTCCAGTTCACTCCACATGCCGTGCAGGTGCATCGGGTGGTTCATCATCGTATCATTGACAAAGGTTACCCGCAGGCGTTCGCCATATTTGAACCTGAGCGGCTCGGCATCGGCGTATTTGACGCCATTGATCGACCACATATAACGGGCCATATTGCCGGTTAAGTGCAGCTGAATCTCCCGCTCCGGCTCACGCGGATCAGCCGTCGGATAGAGGTTGCGCAGATCGGCGTAGCTCAGGACCCGGCGGCCATTGTTACGCAGACCGACCCCCGGATCATCCAGCCGGTATTGCGGATTTGCACTCCGCGCATCGACCTGGGGTCCGAACTCCGTGGCGACGTGGATAATCTCGGCACTGCTGCCTTCCCCCGCCGGAGCAAGCTTTGACCTGCCCATCCCCGGGTCCATTTTCATGCCGGACATCTTGCTCATGTCCATGCCCATATCCAGCGGGGTCAGCACCGGGTAGGGATCCAGCTCTGGAACGTCTGCAGTCAGGGCCGGGTCGGGAGTCAGGGTGCCGCGAGCATAGCCGCTACGATCGATCGCCTGAGCAAAAATACAGTAAGCCCGATCAGCCTTCGGTTCGACGATCACGTCGTAGGTTTCAGCGACCCCGATGCGGAATTCGTCGACGGTCACCGGTTCGATATTCTGGCCGTCGGCGGCCACGACCTTCATCTGCAATCCGGGAATGCGCAGATCGAAAAAAGTCATCGCCGAGCCGTTGATGATACGCAGACGGATTTTTTCACCGCGTTTAAACTGCCCGGTCCAACCGTCGGCCGGGGTTCGACCGTTCATCAGGAAGGTGTAGGTATAGCCGGTAACATCGGAGAGATCGCGGTCGCTCATGCGCATCTTGTTCCAGGGTTTCCGTTCTGACCAGGTTCGGGCCAGCCCTTTTTGGCGGAGATCGTCCGCCAGATCGCCGATGGTGCGTTCGGCAAAGTTGTAGTAGCCGCTCATTTTCTTGAGCTTGGCATAGATATCGGTCGGATCTTCATCGGACCAGTCGGAGAGCATGACGACGTAATCACGCTCGTAACTGAACGGTTCCGGCTCCAGCGGATCGATGATGATCGGGCCGTAGTGGCCGGTCTGCTCCTGAAAACCGGAATGGCTGTGGTACCAGAACGTGCCGCTCTGTTTGACATCGAACTGATAACGGAAGGTTTCACCTGGTGCGATCCCCTTGTAGCTGATGTCGGGGACGCCATCCATCCCGGCGGGCAGGATCAGGCCGTGCCAATGAACCGAGCTTGACTCCGCCAGTTGATTGCTGACATCCAGAGTGACCCGATCCCCTTCACGCCAGCGCAGAATCGGTCCCGGAACGGAACCGTTGATGGCTGTCGCCAGACGTTCTTTACCGGTAAAATTGACCCGTTGCGGGGCGATCGCCAGTTTGAAGTGGTTGCCGCGCAGGATCGGTTGATCCGCAGCCTCCGTCGCGGCCAGCAGCCGGGTCGGCGAAACCCCCAGGCCGAACAATACGCCCCCCAGCGCTACACCTTTGACAAACTGGCGGCGCGGCAGACAAATCTCTCTGGAATATTTAATCTCATCGATCGGATTCATAAGTTCAGCTCCTGTCCCGGATTCAATTGTGAACTGCTGCACGGGGTAATTTTAGCGCACAGCAATAATCCTGCTTGATTTTTCTGAATTTGTACGGCGAGGCTGGAGATTCGACACTTTTTAGTAAAGCAATTACAATGCCAGATAAAAACCTTATGTTTCCAGCCTGTTATGAGATATGAGCGATCTTGTATGCAGAATATTCAACACTGTGTATAGAAAATTCGTAACTATTCAACCAGATGACCTCGGGGTGCTGAAGAGTTACGAAAATTATTTGCCAGAAAAATCTATTTTAGATCTTGACTCTGAAGCATGCTCCAGGGTTCAGGCTTGAAATCATCAACGAAGCAGAGAGGTGAATTATGAATCCGATAGTGACAGACATTTTCTGGACCCTGACGTTCGGTACATTTTTTTTCATGATGATGCGTAACCGCAGCGGTCGTCGGTGTCAGGTACAGAAACAGGGGAGTGATGGTTTTAAGCCGATTCGGCAGGAGTTCAGTGTGCTTGACAGAGGCAAACACACTGAACTCTGATGCCGATGCGTGACCGGTCGGTGCGGATCAGGGTTGCTTTTTCTCCTGTTGCACCGCTTTGGCCCCGTCGATCAGTTCGAGCAGTGCCGGTAACGGTTTGTAGCCGGGGGCGATCTGGCCGTCGGGAAGGATCAGGGTCGGCGTAGCGCGGATTCCGAGGGCGTTGGCGAGGGCCAGGTTCTGCTCAACGGCATCTGTTTTACAATCGGTCGCTTCCGGGATATCCTGCCCGGCGAAGGCCGCTTCCAGCTGCGGTAGAGATTTATTGCAGATAATCGTTCGCGAGACTTTTTTCGAACTCTGTTTAAGCGGCAATAGTTTGAGTTGAAACAGCAGGTCGGGACGCTGTGCAACCGCCTGCTTCAGGACCTGATGGAGTTTGCGGCAATACGGGCAGTGAGGATCGGTAAAAACGATGATCTTCTGCGTTGCCTGCGGATTACCGAGCAGCAGCGCATCATCGGTCGGGATGCGTGACAGGTCGACCGGGTTCAGCTTGCGGTAGAGTTCTTCGGTGATATTCTTGCGATCCTTCAGCCGGATGACGGTGCCGCTGATCAGATAGGATTTGGAGTAATCGAGATACAGCGGGATCTTCTGGTCCTGCATCTTCATTTCAATCCGCCAGAGTCCGGGGACCTCCGCAGAATCGACCGAGAGGACTTCGCCCTGAATATCTTTGAATATATCGCGCGCTTCAGCTTTGCTCAAAGAGTGACAATCGTTGCAACTGCCGGTACCGCAGCCCTCCGCTGTGGGCATAAAGGCCGACGCCGGGTTGCTGAACAGTCCAAGCATGAGTAACAGACAGAAATAAATTCGCAAGGTTTTCTCCTTTGAGGGGGGAGGCAACGCGCCTTCCTGAACAGAAAAAATAGGTTTAAACGATATCGGGCCGATCTCCTCGTTCCCGTTTACGATAAAAAGAAAACAGGGTCAGCAACACCCCGCCGCCCATGGCAATGCCGCCGCTGAGCGCAAGATTCGCGCCCGGATCATAATTGATGGTGAGGATGCTGTAGGTCCGGTAGCGGCGGTTCACTACGGTCTGCCCGTAGGATGTCGGCAGAATCACCAGCCCGTTCCAGGTCAGCGGGTGATTGGTGCGGGTCTGGACCCGTTTCAGCAGCTTGTCCCCCCGGTACAGCGCCAACGAGTTGAGCATGTCAACCGGTCGGCCGGAGCGGTTGAAGACCGGTTCGAAAGCTTCCAGTTGCAAGCTCAGATTCTGCAGCGGCAGCGGTTTGCGCTGGCCGACAAAGAGAAGGTTTTTTTCACTGCGAAAGCCGGCCAGGCTGCCCCACAAATAGGCCGCCAGAACGCAAACAAAGCCGAGATGAATAAGATATTCTCCGCACTTGCGCCAGCGGGCCCGGAAATGACACAGCCAGTCGATGAAGCAGCACAGGGTGTTGAGGCCGAGCAGCACCAGCAGTAGCCCGGCAACTGGAATCCACCAGGTCAGGGCCGGAGCGCGGACGGCAAAGCTGCTCAGCCAGTCGCCGAGGGGCATGCTGTCCAGGCTGGCGAAAATACGCGGGTTGAATGGTATCAGCAGCGAGCCGCCGATGATCAGCAGGGTGGCGGCGGAGGCCAGCACAATGGCCAGTTTCAGCGAACAGAACAGTTTCCAGAGCCGACTCTCGAGCAACGATTTTCTCATCGGGTTCGCGTCTTCCGGTCAGTTGAGGGGATGATTGCTGCTCATCAGCAGACCGATCCCGAGGTAGGTGAACAGCACGACCCCGAAGCCGACGATCGACAGCATTGCATAACCGCTGCCCTGCCAGCGACGGATAAATTTTGCGTGACACATCCCGGCATAAAACAGCCAGACCAGCGCCGACCAGACATATTCCAGGAAAAGTAGTAGCCCCAGGCGACGTAGGCCCAGATGCTGCCGATGATCATGCACAGGGTGAACAGGCTGAAGCCGAGAAAGATCGCTTCCTCGTTGAGTTTGCGCAACAGGGTCAGCTCCGGCAGCAGCGCATGCCGCAGACGGCGTTGCAGCAAATAGAGAACGCCCATGGAAAAAGCCATGGTAAAAAACGCATAGGCGACAAAGGAGGAGGCGACATGCAGGGTGAACAGCGGTGTGTCGAGGGCCGGAATCAGCGGTGGTAGCGCCGGATCGCGGGTCAGAATACTGCCGAACAACAGCAGGCTGCAGAACATCACAAACAGCCCCGCCGCATGAATCCGGTAACGTAATTCAAAGTAGAGATAGGTGGCCGCCAGTGCCCAACTGAAAAAGAACTGGGTAGAAAACAGGTTGGTCACCGGCAGATAACCGGCACTTACCCAGCGTAGCGCCAAGCTGACGGTCTGCAGCGCAAAGCCGATCAGAACCAGAATGAAGGCGCTACGCCAGACCCAGGGGCGGCGCAGCAGCACATGGCAAAGGTACAGCAGAACGGCCAGCAGATAGCTGCCGAAGGCGGCGTAAAGCAGTAACGGCTGTGGATTATTCAATCTCTGACCCCGGCAAATCGGTCGGCATTTACTGGTGGCCGTTTTCCAGGTGGTCAAGCATCGTCCGTACCCGGTTCGCGCCCGCTCCCGACGGGACCAGTTCCAGGTAGCGGGTCCAGACCTTCTTGGCCTTTTCCTTTTCTCCTCCTGACTGTAGACAATCCCCAGATTGAAAAGAGAATTCACGTGTTGGGGGTTCAATTTGGTCGCCTTGAGGAAATTTGCCACGGCCTTGTCAAACCAGCCGACCCGGCGGTACATGATCCCCTGGTCGGTCAGCACGTCAGGGTCTTTGTCGTCCAGCTTGAGCGCTTTATCGTAAGCTTCGATCGCCTTCATCGGATCACCCGAATCAAAATAATTGTTACCCAGTTGAACCCAGGCCTGACGATTGTTCGCTTCCTTGGCGACAATTTCTTTCAGGGTTTTGATCTGCTGCTGATAGTCGACCGGGGGTGCCGATGCCGGGTTGAAGGTCTGCCCCTGTCCGCCGGCAGAGCGATCTTTTTGCGCATTGGTGTAGATGATACCGCCCAATGCACCGATAGCCAGGGTGATGACAACCAGTAAGATCGTTTCTTTTTTCATAATCTCGTCCTTGAATTGTGGTCAGTTTTTTTGTGAATCCCCTCACCCCCCTTTATAAGGGGAGTGAGGGGATTCCTGCGTCTCAACACCGTTCAGTAAGAGACTGATCGGGCAAAGAAGTCAACATTGCAGCCAATCAGTTCTTGTTCACCGGCCGGCCCGTCGTCTGCATGGCCTGCCTGATCCGGGCGATTTCCTGCTCGGCAGTCGCGGCCAGTTGCGGCTCGGGATTGCCGGCCAGGAACTTTTGCAGCAACTCCAGAGCCTTGGCGTTTTCTCCCTTATGGCGACTGTAGATCAATGCCATATTCAGCAGTGAACTGCCGTGGTCCGGCTTGCTCTGATAGGCACGACGATAGCTTTCCAGGGCTTTGTCGTACTGCCCGATCTGTTGATAGATGCCGCCCAGATCACTCAATATATGGGTATCGTTGGGAGAAACCTGTTCCGCTCGCAGAAACATCCGGTAAGCATCACGGATATTATTCATGTTCAGGTAGGTGTCGCCGAGGGTGACCAGCACCTGCAGATCACGCGGATTTTTCTCCAGCGCCGTCTTGTACTGAATAATCTGCTGCTGCAGCTCGGCCTGGCCGTGCTCCTTGTCCTCTTGTTTAACCGGTCCGCCCGTGATTACAAAATAGATGGTCATCAGCGAGACAGAAACCAGCAGCGCCCAGAAAAAACCGCGGACGACAATTTCCCGACGGGTTGCAGTTGCTGTCACGATCAGTCCTCCTCGCTTTTCAGCTGTTTATTCAGGAGGTCGATCCGCTGCGCCAGCTTCCTCTGCCGTTGCGCCAGGGTGGCGACATAGAGGCTCAGCCCGATCCAGACAGCCATATACGCGATTACCAAATAAGTTTCTTTCATCATCTTATCCCATCTGTTTGCAGATCGTTCACTTTGGCCTCCTGCAGATGCAGAGCGACGCGGAATTTATAGAGTCCGACCCAGAAGATCAGCATGGCCGTCATGCTGACCAGCAGAGTCACAATCATCGAGGATTCCAGCCCGATCGAATCGGTACGGATGACGGTCGGGTGGATGCTCCGCCAGAGACGGGCCGACAGAAAGACGATCGGCACATCGATAAAGCCGATAATTGCCATCACCGCAGAAAAAGTGGCGCGTTTGCCCTCCTCGTCGATCGCCGAGCGCAGAATCAGACAGGAGGCAAAGATGAACCAGAGGATCAGTGATGTGGTCAGCCGTGGATCCCAGGTCCAGTAAGTGTTCCAGATCGGTTTTCCCCATAATGAGCCGGTAATCAGTACCAGCGTCGTAAAGACCACACCGATCTCAATACTTGCGGCCAGCCGTGCATCCCAGATCCGCTGCCGTTTCCGCAGGTACATGATCCCGGCGATGCAGGCGACGGTAAACGACAGGAAGGCGGAGAAGGCCAGCGGCAGGTGAAAGTAGAAAATCTTCTGCACGCTGCCCATGGTTCTTTCCAGCGGCGCGTAAAAGAAAACCATCCCGATCGCCGCCGGAATCAGCAGGGCGGCGAGAGCGGGGAAAAGGGTGGTTCGATTCAGCGTAGACACATCAGTCCTCCCTGATGGCAAAGGGAAAGAGAAGGTACCCGGCGGCGGTAAAAACCACGCAGAAGGCGGCCATCGGTTCAAGCTGATCGAGCAGAGCGGTCAGCGGTTTTGCCGCCAGCGCCCCGGAGGTTGCTTTGACCGCCAACGCGGTCAGCGGCAGAATCAGCGGGAACAGCAGGATCGGCAGCAGCACCTCGTTTCTCCGGGTTCCGGCGGAGATCGCCGACACCAGGGTGCCGGTCGTCGAGAAGCCGAGATTGACCAGCAGCAGGATCGGCAGCAGGGTGAGCGGGGCGGCGTTGAGCTGCGCACCGAACAGAACATAAAAGACCGGCACCAGCACCAGCTCCGCCAACAGCATCAGCGTGAAATTGACCAACGTCTTGGCGAGATAAATCTCCCCCGCCGTCACCGGGCTGAGCAGCAGCGCGGCGACGCAGCCGTTCTCCTTTTCCCGGGCGAAGACCCGGCCGAGACCGAGCACCGAAGAAAAGATGATCGCCACCCAGAGAATTCCTGCTCCCGTCTCGGCATCGACCTGTCGGCCGATCCCGTTGGCGATATTCAGCATCACCAGAATCAGGGTGCCGAAAAAGGCCATCGACACCAGCGATTCCTTCTTGCGCAGCTCGATACGCAGATCCTTGCCGAGCAGAAAACGGACCTGCCGCAGGCTGCTCATACGGTCTCCAGATGCTGAAAATAGAGTTTTTCGAAACCGGCCTGGTCGATGTTCTTTTTCGGCTCCAGATAGACCAGCTCGCCGCGCGTGAGAATCCCCAGGCGGGTGGCCGATTCCATCCCCCGGCGCAGATTGTGCGTCACCATGATGATGGTCCGTTTGCGGCTGTGCAGTAACTGCAGTTGATCGCGCAGCACGCTGGCGGCATGTTCGTCGAGGCCGGTGTACGGCTCGTCGAGCAGCAGCAGCGTCGGGTCGTTGACCAGCGCGCGGGCGATGGTCAGCCGCTGCTGCATGCCGCGCGAAAGATTGGCCGCCAGCATATCGCAACAGTCGAGCAGATTGACCTGCTCGAGCAGCTCCAGTGAGCGCTCCCGCGGTTGTTTTACGCCGTACAGGGCGGCATAAAATTCCAGATTTTCCAGAACGCTCAGATCCTGATAGACGAATGACTGGTGCGAGACCATGCCGAGCTGGGCGCGGTACTGCTCCGGGTGCTCCTGCAGGTCGTAATCGAGCAGATTGACCTGCCCGGCACTCGGCCGCAGCAGGGTGGCAACGATCTTCAGCAGGGTCGATTTGCCGGCGCCGTTGGGGCCGAACAGGCAGAGAAACTCGCCGCGTTGCAGGTCAAGATCGATGCCGCGCAGTGCTTCCCGACCGCCGTAGGATTTCCGCAGTCCGCTGATGCTCAGAAATGGTGGTTGGTCACTCACGCTCGTCTTTGGCTTTCTCTTCGTCCTGCAGGTGTTTTTCGGCCTCAATCGCATCGGCAACCTTGAGGCTGAAGAGGGTTCTCAGCTCCTCGTGATCTTCCGTGCTGATTTTGCCGGTGGCCAGTTCAAAATCGATATCCTTGATCGCTTTAAGGTTGTGTCTTTTTTCCTGTTGCAGGGCGTTACGGCGACGTTGCCGGGCACCGACGTCGAGCAGAAAAGGTTCTGCCGGACGAAACAGCGGCAACAGGGTATAGGCCAGCAGGGCGGCGCTGATAATCAGCAGAATCGCTGTTTCCATGATCAATCCTCCTCGTCCAGTTTGGACAGTTCTTTCTCGATCTGTTGCCGGGTTTCCGCATCAAGGGTTCCCGTCCGCTCGACAGCATCCTCCTCGGCGACCTGTTTGCGCCCGGCAGAACCCCAGCGGCGGATAATGAAAATTGCCAGGGGAATACCGATCAGCAGGCCGATAAACGGACCCATATAGGCAATCAGATTAAAGCCTTTCTTCGGGACCGTGGTCAGGATACCGTCACCGAACCGGGCGACGAAGTAGTCGAGAATCTCCGGCTTGCTTTTTCCTTCTGCGAGCATGCTGCTGATGACGGCGCGCATTTGATCGCCGCCGCTGCAGCGGTCGATATTCAGCGGTTCGCCCGGGCAGGCGTAGCAGAGTAAACTTTCGGAGACTTCGGTTTGGGTCAGTTCCGCGAAACCGGTCGCTGGAACCAGTAGAAGTATCAGCAGTGCCAGTAACAGCAGTGGGGCAATCCCTGTTTTATTGTTCATGACGCTCTCGCCTCCGTGAGGGGATGATCGCCAGAATACCGCCGAGCACCATCAATCCGCTGCCGAACCAGATCCAGATCAGCAGCGGGTTAACCGCCAGCTTGAGAGTGATTTCACGACTTTTGCCGATCCCCGGCATCGTCACGTAGAGGTCTTCGAGCAGTGTCGAGCGGATTGATACTTCGGTGGTCGGCTGCTTGGCGTTGATGTAGTAACGCCGCTCCGCGTCCATTTCGTCGATCCGCTTGCCGTCTTTGAAGACACCGAGCTGTGCGGCATAGATGGTGCGGTTATATTTTTCGTATTTGCGGAAATTTTCATATTTCAGGTCAAACTTACCGATGCTCAGTGTCTCCCCCGGCCGCAGGGTGCCCTGCTTTTCCAGTTTGTAAACCGAGGATGCGGCAATCCCGATCACCATCATCGCCAGACCGA
>JAADGW010000094.1 GCA_013152145.1 Deltaproteobacteria bacterium | reverse complement strand
CAGGCCTGGTTGGCCCTGCAAAGCAGTCTGATTTCGACGGTTGTTCAGGCCGTTGTCGTGACCCGGCAGGAAGAGGGGTCATTCGGCCCGGTTGCCGGTTGGTCACGACTGGACGGTGAGGACGCTGATCCGATCAGACTGACCGGGGTGCTGGAACAGGTGATCGATGAACAGTGCGGGCTGCTGGTTGAACTTGAGGGGAGTGCCGGCGGTTTCGGCATCGCCTATCCATTGTTGATCGATGAACAGCTGATTGCCGTTGTTGCCATGGAGGTTGTTGTTACCGCGGATGATGATCTCCAGGTGGCGATGGGGCAGTTACAATGGGGAATCGCCTGGCTCGAACTGCTTTATCGGCGTCGGCAGGCGGGGGAGGATACCGCAGCGCTGACCCGCCTCAAAGCTGCTGTCGACCTGCTGGCAGCGGCCTTGAGTGAAGAGCATTTTGCCGGCGCCGCCATGACTTTCGTGACTGAACTGGCGGTGGTCGCCAACTGCAGCCGGGTCAGCCTGGGATTTCTGCACGGGCGTCAGGTCCGGGTTGAGGCGGTTTCCAACAGTGCCGATTTCGGCCGGAAAATGAATCTGACCCGGGCCATCGCGCTGGCGATGGATGAGGCGATCCTGCAACGCCGGGAGTTGCTTTATCCTCCTCCCGAAGGGGCCGAGGTGCTGATCCTCCGCGATCATGAGGCCCTGTCCCGTCAGCAGAACCAGGTTCGGATTGCCACTTTCCCCCTCTTCAGTCAGGATTGTTATTATGCTGCCCTGACCTGTGAACGGCCGGAGGATCAGCCATTTTCGGTTGAGGAGATTGAATTTTTTCGCGCGGTGGCGGCGCTGGTCGGCCCGGCTCTGGAAGCCAAGGAACTGAATGACCGGTCGCTGCCGGTCAAGGCCAGGGATTCGGCCGGAACCCAGTTGAGCCGGTTGCTCGGGCCGCATTACCTGGGGCGTAAACTTTTTGTCCTGTTGTTATTGGCGCTGGTCGTTTTTTTCTCGCTGGCCAAGGGGGATTACCGGCTGGTTGCCGATACGTCACTGGAAGGCGCGATACGCCGTGTCGTGGTCGCTCCCTTTGATGGCTATATCGGTAAAGCGCCGGTCCGGGCCGGAGATCTGGTGAAAAAGGGTGCCCTGCTCTGTACCCTGGATAACCGGGATCTGCGTCTGGAGAAGCTGTCACGGGTCAGTCAGGTGAGCCAGCTACAGAGACAGTACCAGGATGTGCTGGCAAAACATGAACGGGCTCAGGCCAACATTATCCGGGCCCAGCTCGAACAGGCGAATGCCGAGCTGGCACTGCTGGAGACAAAACTTGCCCGAACCCGTCTACTGGCACCATTTGCCGGGTTGGTGGTCAGGGGGGATCTGAGTCAGCGGCTCGGCGGTGCGGTGCAGAAGGGCGAGGTTCTCTTTGAAATCACGCCCCTCAACAGCTACCGGGTTATCCTCGAAGTGGATGAACGGCGGATTGCCGATGTGCATGTCGGTCAATCGGGGATTCTGGTCCTCTCTTCGTTGCCGAATGAACAGTACAAGTTTACCGTCTCGAAGATTACCCCCATTACCACAGCAGAAGACGGCCGGAATTTTTTCCGGGTTGAAGCTCATCTGGAAACTGTGACCGAGAGTTTGCGACCCGGCATGGAGGGGATCGGCAAGATCTTTATCGACCGGCGTAAGCTGATCAGTATCTGGAGCCGTGATCTGGTTGAGTGGCTGCAACTGTGGGCCTGGACCTGGCTCCCTTGACGCGGTTCCCGGCGGAGTATCCGGATGGGCATCGTTTGTGGATACGGGCCTGTCCGGTCGCTGTCCGCCGGACTGAGCGGTCATGAGTGAATCCCTCTTCAGTCAGTTCTGGTACCGGGTTGCCCCCCTCAAGCCGCAGCTGGGCAGTCATGTCCAGATTCATCGTCACAGCTATCGTGGCCAGGACTGGTTTATCCTGCAGGATCATTTTACCGGCCGTCACCACCGTTTTTCGCTCGAAGCCTATCAGGTGATCGGACTGATGGACGGGCGCCGTTCTCTGGCAGAAATCTGGGAGACCGCCTGCGCCCGCCTCGGCGATCATATGCCGACCCAGGATGAAGTGATCAACCTGCTCTCCCAGTTGCACCGCTCCGACCTGTTGCAGGCCGGGGCACTGCCCGACTTTGCCGACCTGCAGAAGCGGCGGCGACAGAATCAGCAGAGCCGGTTACTGATGAACCTGCGCTCACCGATGTCGGTTCGGTTTCCGCTCTTCGATCCGGACCGGATGATCAATCGAACCATGCCGCTGGTTCGACCGTTTCTCGGCGGGTTCGGCGGATTGATCTGGTTGCTGGTGGTTGGTTCCGCAGTTGTTCTGGCGGGTCTGCACTGGGGCGATCTGGCTGACAATATCAACGATCACGTCCTCAGTCTGCAGAATCTGGCCCTGATCGGTCTGATCTATCCGGTCGTCAAGATCTTTCACGAGTTTGGTCACGCCTACATGGTCAAACGTTTTGGCGGTGAAGTGCATGAGATGGGGGTTCTGTTTCTGGTGTTGATGCCGATCCCCTACGTCGATGCCTCGACCTCACTGTCCTTTCGCGATAAACGGCAGCGGATGCTGGTCGGTGCAGCGGGGATTCTGGTGGAACTTTTTCTCGCCGGGCTGGCGATGCTGATCTGGGTCAATGTCGAACCCGGTGCCGTCCGGGCCACCGCATTCAACCTGATGCTGATTGCCGGGATCTCGACCCTGCTGTTCAATGGTAACCCGTTGTTGCGTTATGATGCCCACTATGTGCTGTCTGATTATCTGGAAATTCCCAATCTGGGGACACGGGGCAACAAATATATCGGTTATCTGCTGCAAAGGTATCTGCTCGGGATCAAGGAGGTCGAATCTCCGGCGACAACTGCCGGTGAGGCCCGCTGGCTAGGAGTTTATGCTGTCGCGGCATTTTTTTACCGGATTCTTATCTCGATAAGGATTATCCTGTTTATTGCGGGAAAATTCTTCGCTATCGGGATTCTGCTGGCCCTCTGGTCCGGTTTCAGTATGGTTGTTGTTCCACTGCAGAGAATTGTCAGTTTTCTTTTCAAGGATAGGCTCATGCAACGCCGCCGTTTCCGCCTGATCGCTGTGACCCTGTTACCATTGGCCGGGCTGATCGGGGTTATCTTTCTGCTGCCGGTTCCTTTGTATACTACTGCCCAGGGGGTGATCTGGGCTCCGGAAGAATCACGGGTCTATGCGGCTGCCGATGGTTTTGTCAGCAATGTGCTGGTTGATAGCGGGAGCCGGGTTGCTGTCGGTACCCCCCTGCTGCGCTGCAAAGATCCGGAATTGATGGTCCAGGTGAAGATCCTGGCGGCGCAGCTGGAGGAGCTTCAGGCGCGTTTCCGGCTCAGCAGGATGAAGGACCGGACTAAAATGGAAATCCTCAAGGATGAGATCGCCCAGGTTGAGGCTGAGCTGGTCCGTGCTCGTGAGCGAGCCGCAGATCTGCTGGTCCGCAGCAGCAGTGCCGGAATTTTTGTCCTGCCGCAGCAAAGTGACCTGCCGGGTCGGTTTGTTCGGCGTGGTGATGCTCTCGGTTACGTCCTCAATCAGCAGCAGATTCGAGTCCGGGTTCTGGTTCCGCAGGCGGATATCGACCGGGTTCGAGCAGCGACCCGCAAGGTCAGTGTGCGGCTGGCCGAGCGGATTGGACAGGAGCTTCCGGCCAGAATCGTCCGCCAGGTCCCGGCGGCAACCCGTGAACTGCCAAGTTTGGCGCTCAGTCTGAAAGGAGGGGGTCTGTTTGCTCTGGATCCGACTCAAGAGGGGAAAATGCAGGTTTTCGAACGTTTATTTCAGCTTGATCTGCTGCTCAGGGATCCCCTGGTCGACAAGGTTGGAGAACGGGTCTACGTGCGCTTTGAACATGCTCCTGAACCGCTGGTTTACCGCTGGTATCGAGCCCTGCGGGGCCTGCTGCTGAGCCGGTTTGACATTTGAGTTTCGGGGCCGCAATGAATCGGAATCTGATCACGGATCATCCCCCCGCCAACCACGACCTGCGCCCGGAACGTTCTGATCGGGAACAGAAACTGCTTGAGCGATTGGCCCATGACGGGATGGGATGGTTTAAAGCTCTTTATCCGCGGCGGCGAAAACTTGCCGGGGTCGCCTCCAGAATTGAGGCGCTGGGTACAGAGTTTTCCTCGTTGAGCGACCGACAACTCAGCGAAGAGGCAATCTCCATCAGTCGGCAACTCCACCGGGACAGTTTTACTCCACCGTTGATCGTGCGCAGCTTTGCCCTGATCCGTGAAACTGCCGGACGAACTCTGGGGATGCGTCATTATCGCAGCCAGCTGATCGGCGGGCAGGTTCTGCTGCAGGGGGCCGTCGCCGAGATGGAAACCGGGGAAGGGAAAACCCTGACCGCCACCCTGGCGGCAGCGACGGTCGCACTGGCGGGTATCCCGGTCCATGTGATCAGTGTCAACGATTACCTGACCAGCCGGGATGCCGAGGAGATGGGAGTCCTCTATCGGGCGCTCGGATTGAGTGTCGGTTGTGTGGTTCATGGTATGACGACCCAGCAGCGCCGGGAGGCCTACGACTGCCAGATCACCTATGTCACCAACAAGGAGATTGTTTTTGATTACCTGCGCGATCGCCTGACCCTGGGGGCACGGATCGATCCGTTACGTCTGCAGGCGGAATACCTGCATGGACGGGGAGAGCGGGTCAATAAGCTGATGCTGCGGGGACTGCATTTCGCGTTGGTCGATGAAGCGGATTCAATTCTGATTGATGAGGCCCGGACCCCGCTGATCATTTCCGGCAGTTCCGGTGGTGAAGAAGAACAGGAATTTCTCAGGCAGGCCCTGGAAATTGCTGACAGCCTGCGGGAAAAAGTTGATTATCAACTGGAACCGGCGCGGCGACAGGTTCATCTGACGGAAAAAGGCCGCAAGCGGATCGGGCTGCAAACCGCAGCACTCGGGTCGCTCTGGAGCGGACTGGTGTGGCGCGAAGGGATGGTGAGTCAGGCCCTGAGCGCCCGACATTTCTTTCATCGCGACGAACAGTACCTGGTGCGTGACGGCAAGGTCGAGATTATCGATGAGTTCACCGGGCGGGTGATGGCCGATCGTTCCTGGGAACAGGGATTGCACCAACTGATCGAGGTGATTGAGGGGGTTGAACTGACCCAGCGGCGTGAAACCCTGGCCAAGGTCAGCTATCAGAAGTTCTTTCGCCGCTATCTGCGGCTGGCCGGAATGACCGGGACCGCCCGGGAGGTTGCTGGTGAAATCTGGTCGGTCTATAATCTCCTGACCCTGCGGATACCGACCAATCGTCCTGTCATTCGCAAACGTCTGCCCGGAAAAATTCTACCGACCCTCGATGCCAAGTGGCAGGCCGTGGTTGAACGGGTTGAACAACTGCACAATCAGGGACGTCCGGTCTTGATCGGAACCCGCTCGGTTGCCGCCTCAGAACACCTTCGTCAGCTGGTCAGTACCGCCGGCTTGGCGCACCAGGTTCTGAACGCCAGGCAGAACAGCGACGAAGCGGAAATTATCAGCTGTGCCGGCGGTGCTGGAAATATCACCATCGCCACCAACATGGCGGGACGTGGAACCGACATCAAGCTGGGCCCGGGGGTCAGGGAGGTCGGCGGTCTGCATGTGATCATCACCGAACGGCATGAAGCGGCCCGAATCGACCGGCAGCTGGCCGGGCGCTGTGGACGCCAGGGAGATCCGGGCAGCTATGAAGAGATTCTGTCCCGGCAGGATCCGCTGTTGTCAAATGGTCACGGCAGTCCGATTGCCGATCTGAGCAAATTTCTTTTTCGGGGGAAACTCTCGCGGTTGACAATGCGTCACGCTCAGAAAAAGATGGAAACCTATCACAGCAAGGTGAGAAAAGAGCTGTTCCTGCAGGATCAGCAGCAGGGGAGTCTGCTCTCCTTTTCTGGCCGCATGGAATAAAGGGGTTGATGGTGAAATCAGGGTGGAAAAAATATCTGTTGTTGGTCGGGTGCAGTTTTTGGGCGGTCTCGGCCTCTGCTGCCGGTTTGCCTGCGCTGGAAGGTTTGCTGGAGCCGAATGAGCTGGTTGAGGTCAGCAGTCAGGTTCCGGGCATTATTGAGCAGCTGACTGTCGAGCGGGGCGACCTGGTAAAAAAAGGCGAGGTTGTCGCCCGACTGAAATCCGGGGTTGAGGAGGCGGCCGTCAATCTGGCCGGCGCCCGGGTTGAGTTCGCTCAGCGGAAAGCGCAGCGCAATGAAAAACTTTACAAAAGGCAACTTATTTCCATCGACAAGAAGGATGAGATTGAAACCGAGATTCAACTGGCCCAGCTGGAACTGGCTCAAGCCGAGGAACGCCTGAAGCTGCGGACGATTGAAAGCACGATCGACGGTGTTGTAGTCGCGCGAACCGGGGCCGCCGGCGAATATGTCGGGGCCGAATCCTTCATGACCATTGCCAGTATTAATCCGCTGAATGTTGAAGTGATCGTGCCGGTGGCCTTTTTCGGAATGATCAAAAAAGGGCAGGTGGCGAAGATTCTGCCCGAAGAACCGGTCGGAGGACATTACCGGGCAAAGGTCGTCATCGTTGATCATGTGATTGATGCCGCCAGCGGCACTTTCGGGGTAAGACTTGAGCTGCCGAACCCGAAGTCGGCTTTGCCGGCGGGATTGAAGTGTCAGGTGGTTTTCTAGTGCCCTGTATTTCATAAAAGTAACTATTCAGCGGCGCGATGGATGACCTCGGGATGCCCACTCGCATGAACCCATCCATGGGGCTTGACTGTCGCCATCCAGGCGACAGACACCCTTGAAGTGGGCACCCCGAGGCCATCCTGCTGAATAGTTTACTCATAAAATTACGAATTACGTAAGATTGCGCCGGAATTTGCCGTGCTAGCAAGATACGAAAGTTCATGGGTTACAGGGTGCTAGGTCCAGGCGATACCCAGCACGCAATCGATCCAGTCAGTGTTTGAATTGCGGCGCAGATTTTTTGGGATTGTGCCCGGGCCGGTTTTCAAAACAGGTCACCACTTTTCGAATATCATCAAGCAGCATGTCCGCCATGTCGCGACTGAAGCCTTCACGGATAACGATACGCAGCACGGCAACCTCTTCAGCATGTTCCGGCATGGTATAAGCGGGAACCTGCCAGCCGAATTCCCTGAGTTTGTCAGAAATATCAAAGGGGCTGTAGGTGTTGACCTCATCCTTCAGCTTGAAGGCAAAAACCGGGATATCGCTGCCGTCACTGACCAGTTCAAATGGTCCCAACCGGGCAATCTTGGCTGAAAGATCAGTCGCTATATCGCGTAAGGCGGTCATGATTTTGGTATAGCCGACCCGGCCGAGACGAATAAAGTTGTAGTACTG
>JAADGW010000259.1 GCA_013152145.1 Deltaproteobacteria bacterium | reverse complement strand
TTCATGTTCACCGTGACCGTATCTGACGTTCCTTTTTACCGGCGCAGATCTCTCCCCGGAATAAAAGCTCAACTGATCGGCCTGCTGCAGCAGGAAATGCAACCGCGACGGCTGGCATTGGCTCTTGCTCTGGGTGTCACCGTCGGACTGCTGCCAAGCATCTGGGGAAGCAGCCTGCTCTGCATTTTGCTGGCCTTTGTCTGCCGCCTGAACCCGTTATTGGTGCAGCTGGCGAACTACATCGTTTATCCCCTGCAGATCTGTCTGTTTCTGCCCTATTTCAAGTTCGGTGGTTTTCTGTTCGCCGATAAAAAACTGCCGGCCAATCTGGATATCTTTCTGGAAAATTTGCGGGATTCACCGCTGCAGACGCTGGAACAGTACTGGCAAGCCAACCTGCAGGCGCTCTTTGCCTGGCTGCTGACCGTCCCTTTGCTTTTGTCCGGCAGTTTCCTGCTGGCACTGCTGCTGATCGCACGATTGAACCCTGCCGACAGTCATCAATAATAAACGGTTCTACCCCCAAACAAAGACTGATGGCCACCAAGACGCCAAGTCACCAAGAGAGTCAAAGCCCTTGTGTGGTAGGTTTCCTGGTGACTTGGCGTCTTGGTGGCTGACGACTTAGGTTCTAGCCCTTTTTTCAGGAACCTTTTTGGGGTTATAGATCCGATCATAAAGCATGCTTATCTTCCCGGGCCCATGATTCGTTTTTATCGGGACCGGCCGGGTTTCCCGTAAAAAGGGTCGCGCTTCCGTTTCTTTCGGCGCAGAATTTGTGCTATAAACGGCGCCATGTTGCAATTAAAAGAAATCACCAAATATTTTGCCGATCGCAGAATTTTTAACGCCATCGATTGGCATATCCGTCCCAATGATCGGATCGGTCTCTGCGGTGAAAACGGCGCCGGAAAATCGACCCTGCTGAAAATGCTGGCCGGGCGGGTCGAAGCCGATTCCGGGGTGCTGCAGTCGGCCAAGGGGACCAGCTTCGGTTACCTGCCGCAGGATGGCCTGGAGCACCGTGGACGTTTGCTGTTCGACGAGGTTCACAGCGCGCTTGCGGAGTTGCAGGCGATGGAGCGGGAGCTGCGGCGACTCGAAGTGAAAATCTCCACGGACCCCACCGATCTGGAGCTGGAACGCTACGCTGAGCTGCAACATCTGTTTGAGCAGCGCGGCGGCTACCAGATGGAATCGGAGGTCGGCCGGGTGTTGAACGGCCTCGGTTTCTCCAGCGCTGATTTTGGCAAATCGTGCGAAACCTTTTCCGGTGGCTGGCAGATGCGTATCGCGCTGGCCAAATTGTTGCTGCAGCGGCCCAACCTGTTGCTGCTCGATGAGCCGACCAATCATCTCGACCTCCCGGCCCGCGACTGGCTGGAAGAGTACCTGCTGGCCTATCCGTACGCTGTGGTGCTGGTGTCGCACGATCGCTTTTTTCTCGATAAGGTGGTCAAGCGGATTGTTGAAATCTGGAACGGTGAGCTGACCGAGTATCCCGGTAATTACAGTAAATATATCCAGGCGCGGGATGCGCGGATTGCGGCGCTCAAACAGGCCAAACGGCAGCAGGATGAAGAGATCGCCCGGATTGAGGGCTTTATCAGCCGCTTCCGGTATCAGGCCAACAAGGCGTCACAGGTGCAGAGCCGGGTCAAACAGCTGGCGAAGATCGAACGGATTTCCCTGCCCCCGGAACGGAAGAAGATTGCCTTCAGCTTCCCGTTACCGCCGAAGGGGGGACGGATGGCGGTAGAGTTGTGTCGGGCGTCACAGCATTATGGCGAGCTGCAGGTTCTGCAACAGGTTGATGTGCAGGTCGAACAGGGTGAGCGGCTGGCGCTGGTGGGGCCGAACGGGGCCGGCAAGTCAACCCTGATGCGCCTGCTGGCCGGGGTCGAGGCGCCGGTGTCCGGTGAGCGTAAGGAAGGGCACAACCTGCAGCTGGCCTATTTTGCCCAGGATCAGGCGGCGGAGCTGAATCCGCAGCGGGATGTCTACGCTGAACTGCTGGCTGATGCGCCGGTAGCGATGGTGCCGAAGCTGCGCAATATTCTCGGTGCCTTTCTGTTCTCCGGGGATGATGTCGAAAAACGGGTCAGGGTGCTCTCCGGCGGTGAACGCAATCGGCTGGCGCTGGCCAAACTGCTGTTGCGTCCGGCCAACCTGTTGCTGCTCGATGAGCCGACCAATCACCTTGACCTGCAGTCGAAACAGGTTTTGCTCGATGCCCTTAACGGTTATCAGGGGACGATCGTGTTTGTTTCGCACGATCGTTATTTTGTCGACCAATTGGCAACCCGGGTGCTTGAGGTCGGCGGCGGCACAGTCGAGTCTTATCTTGGTAATTACGAGGAGTTTCTGCGGGCCAAACAACGGCTCGGTGATACCAGCCACAGCATCCGGCGGGTTGAGCAGCAGACGCAGGTGGCCCGTGAGCAACCTCTCGACAAGGAGGAACGGCGTCAGGCACATGCTGAGCGCAAAGAACAGCAGCGCCGGGCGCAACGGCTCCAGCGGCAACTGGCCGGTATTGAAGCACAGATCGAGCAGCTCGAGGAGCAGCTTGAGGCGTTGGAACGGACCATGGCCGAGCCGGACCTTTATCAGGATCAACCCCGCTGGCGACAGGTCAGTGCCGAACATGCGACGCTGAAAGAGCGGCTGGATGCCGCTTACCAGGAGTGGGACGGTCTGCAGGAGTCGGCATGATTGTTCGTCCGCCTTACGTGGTTGTCATCTCCTCACCCTCTGCCGGAGTCGGCAAGAGTACCCTGGCCAGCAATCTGGCGGTTTACCTGAAGGGGCTCGCTGAGGATCTGCCGGTGGCTTATGTTTCGTTCGATTCTGCCGCCGGTGTCGATGCCATGTTCGCCCTGCCGGGCAGCGCTGCCGGAGATTTGAGCAATCTGCAGCCGGGAACAGCGTTGCCGGAGCTGCTGGCCTTGGGGGAGTTTGCGGTTGAGTTCTGTTACGCCGGTTCGCAGCGGGAGGTCAGACCGGCTGCCTGGTTACGGAAAAATCTGGCGCAGGCTGATTATGACGGTATCCTGATTCTGGACGTGGGGCCTGCACATCCGCTGTTGACGGCGGCAATCTGGGCGGCAGATCTCGTGCTGGTACCGATCAAGGATCCGGCGACGCTCGGCGAGGTGGTCGGTTTGCGCAAACAATTTCTGGCCGGGGGGGGCTGTGCGGAACAGTTCTGCTTGTTGCCGAGTGAACTGGGGGAAGAGGGCCGCTATCAATGTCAGGCAGACCGGGCTGAATTTCTCCGCTTTGCCGCCGCGGAGCGTGGTTTCCAGGTGCTTGACGAAACCCTGATCGCCGATGCCCAGGTTCGTGAACAGGCTGCCGAACGGGCGAAACCGGTTTTGACCCGGGTGCCGCAGAGTCGGCTGCACGCGCAACTTCGGCAGCTGGCCGAACTGATTCTCTCCCGGCGACGTCAGCAGGCCGGTTACGCGGCCCGGCTCGCCCGCTGGCAGAGCGACGGGGTGCTGCCGGCCCGGGCGCGGCGGGTCGAGCTGTGTGTCGGCAGGGGGTGTTCGCTGCCGAGGTGCAATACCTTGAATCGTACCCGGCAAGACGGCGGTTGCTGCTGCACCGGTCCTGTCTCGCCGGCCTGCTCAAGGGAACCGGGACCGGCGCTTTTCACGGCTCTGCAGAAGCACTGTTGATCCGACCGGGGGCCGCACATGGGGGCAGCGCTGAAGAATTGCGCGTGCAGGTTGTGAGTGCCGAGCTTGAACTGCTCAACAGTGAACTGCTGGTTGCGGCGGCGCACCCCGCCTGGGAGGCGCTGATCCAGCGTGCAACCGGGCGTTGTCCGGCTGAACTGTACCGGGAGATACTGCTGGTTTCGCAACCGTTGTCGGTTGACGAAGCCCTCAGCCCGGAATGGTACGGGAAATTCGTTGCCCTGCGCGGTCGTTTGCGTTGTCTCTGTCAAGAAGAGCAAATATCGTGATACAGTTCAGGTTCTGTTGACCGTTGTAACCGCTTATTTTTGAGTTGTCCGGGTTTTTTGAGTCGCAAAGGTGGTTGGACATGATTTTTTTGCCGCGTGGCAATCCTGTCAGACAAAATGTTAATCCGGCGAGGATCAATATTCCGGAAGCGATGGAGAAGCTGCGGGTCGGCACTTTTACCGGCTATTTACGCTTCGATGCGCGGCAGGGGTGCGGGGTTATCCTGTTTGAGCGGGGCAAATTGATCAGTGCCCTGTTTGTCGCCGGCGATAGCGGCAAGCGACTGATCGCCTATGATGCGATTGCGAAAGTTTTCGAGGTATCGATTCTCGGCGATGCCATCCTGAATATTTACCGTCTCAGTCCCAAGTTGGTGATGAGTTTGCACGCGTTGCTGCACGGTCACTATCTCTACCGGGGGCAGGATCTCAAACTG
This sequence comes from Deltaproteobacteria bacterium, assembly GCA_013152145.1. Lineage (GTDB taxonomy): Bacteria > Desulfobacterota > Desulfuromonadia > Desulfuromonadales > Geopsychrobacteraceae > Malonomonas. The sequence goes on along the minus strand of JAADGW010000259.1, from coordinate 8,759 downwards.
ATCGATATCCGGGCACTGTTGAGCCGGATCAAAGAACGGCAGATGACCTGTTGTCTGCGGGTCTATGCGCAGGATCGGACGGTCTTGATCTTTTACGAGAATGGCACGGCCCGGGGCTTTTTCCACGATGGTGCCACCGAGTTGCAGGTGACCGCCGACCTTTCAACGTCGGTGGCACGTTTGCCCGAGGTCAAAGTTGACCTGCTGGAAATTCGCAATATTGATGATCTTGTCCTTGCCGACCTGATGGCCTCTGCCAACCTGGGTCCCATCTGGCAGCGGATGCGTAAATTGCTGCTGCGGGATCGTCGTCAGCGCGAAGAGGAGGCGATCAGATCTCAGGAAGAGGATCTGGCGCGTAAACGTCAGCAGGTCCTGATCGGCCTGAAGGCGATCGCCGGTAATTACATCGGCAAGTTCGGCGTTACGCAGGTTGAGAAAGCTTTTGCTGTTGTCGGTCCGGAGATGCGTAAGGAAGAGATCGACAGTTTTTATGTTGCCATGGAACGTCTGGCACGGCTGGTTGCCAAGCCGGCAAAGATTTCCGTGATGATCAAAGAAATGAAAAAGCAATTCAAAGCCTGATGATTCGGCCATTTCGCGGCGCAGAGTCGCCAAATATGGCGGATTTCAGCCACTTAAATATGGCGGATGATAACTTGTCCGCTTTCTTCTTGACCACTAATATGCTTTGACTTATATCTAGTCAGTCTGATGAAACATTGTTTTTTAAAACTTACATTCCAGAGGAGGTTCCCTGATGAGGAAGTTTACTGTTTTGTTGTCCATGACGGCGCTGTTGCTGAGTATGGCGGTTACCGGTTTTGCTGCCGATACGATCAAACTGGGTGTTGCCGGTCCGCATAGCGGAGATCTTGCTCCCTACGGTATCCCCGCCATGAAAGCTGCCCAGTTGGTGGTGAAAAAAGTCAACGCCGCCGGTGGTGTGCTCGGCAGGCAGGTCGAACTGTTGATTCAGGACGATCAATGCAAACCTGAGATTGCCACCAACACCGCAACCAAACTGGTCACCGAAGGTGTTGATGTTGTCCTTGGTCACATCTGTTCCGGCGCAACCAAAGCGGCTCTCGGTATTTACAAGGATGCCAAGATTCCCGTTATGTCTCCTTCTGCGACCAACCCGGCCTTGACGCAAAGTGGGAATTATCCGAACTTTTTCCGGACCATCGCTTCTGACGATATGCAGGCTAAAATGGTGGTTGATTTTGCCATTAATAAACTGGGGGTCAAGAGGGTTGCCGTACTGCACGATAAAGGGGACTACGGTAAGGGGTTTGCGGAGTTCGTGAAAAAATTCCTCGAAAAGTCGGGGAAGGTCAAAGTGGTTCTGTTTGAAGGGATTACCCCGGGCGCCATGGATTACTCATCCATTATACAGAAGGTTCGTCGCGAAAAGGCGGATGCCCTGATTTTCGGTGGTTACCATCCGGAAGCTTCCAAACTGGTTTCCCAGATGAAGCGCAAGCGGATGAAAGCCCTCTTCATCTCTGATGATGGGGTTAAAGACGACAGTTTCCTTAAGGTTGCCGGTGCTGCCGCGAATGGCGCTTATGTGACCGGTCCTCGTGATCTCTCCAGTATCCCGCTCAATGCCACCGCCGTTGCAGAATTTAAAGCAGAGTATGGCGCAGCACCGGGCGCTTTTTTCCAGGAAGCCTACTCGGCAACAATGGCGCTGCTGAATGCTATTCAACAAGCCGGCAGCACTGATTATGACGCCGTGACCAAGGCCCTGCGGAACAATTACGTTGAAACCCCGGTCGGCAATATCAAGTTCGACAGCAAGGGTGACGCAGAAGGCGTAGGCTTCTCGGTCTACAAGGTTGAGAACGGTTCTTTTGTCGAGATGAAATAGTTGCAGATACGATAAGCGGCGAGAAACCTGAATTTCGGGACGCTGCGGTTTGAATCCCCTTCAGGGGGCTGACATGCTGTCAGTCCCCTGAAGCTTTGTTGACGGCAGGAAAATTGTGCCGGACGGCAATTTCTTCTTCGCCGGTTGCCTGAATTTTGTCGGTGCCGATAACGGTCGGCGTTAACTCTTACCCCTTTGGTTGCTTTTATGGATTATTTTCTCGAACTCTTTCTCAGCGGTCTGACCCGGGGGAGTATCTACGCCCTGATTGCGCTGGGTTACACCATGGTTTACGGCATCATTCAGCTGATAAATTTTGCCCACGGTGAAATTTATATGATCGGCGCCTTCGTCGCCCTGATTGTGGCCGGGGTCTGCACTATCTACGGTTTTACCGGGGTCTCTGTGTTGATCATCGCCGGAATTGTCGCCGTGATCTATGCCTCTGCATACGGCTATACGCTGGAAAAAATCGCCTATCGGCCGCTGCGTAACGCGCCGCGACTTTCACCGCTGATCAGCGCCATCGGCATGTCGATTTTTTTGCAGAACTACGTGTTGTTGGCACAGACTCCTGACTTTTTACCGTTCCCCCACCTGATCCCGGAATTTGAGTTCATGGAACCGATTGCAGATATCGTCGGTTCCGCAGAACTGGTGATCTGGGTGACGACTCTGGTCACCATGATTCTGCTGACCCTGTTGATCAAAAAGACCAAAATCGGCAAAGCCATGCGGGCGACTCAGCAGGATATGAGCATGGCGCGACTGGTCGGTATCAATGTTGATCGGATTATTTCTCTGACCTTTGTTATCGGCTCGGCGCTGGCCGCGATCGGCGGAGTTCTGGTTGCTTCCTATATCGGGCAGGTGAACTTTTATATCGGTTTTCTGGCCGGGGTGAAGGCCTTTACCGCTGCGGTACTCGGTGGTATTGGTTCGATTCCGGGAGCGGTGCTCGGCGGTCTGGTACTCGGTTGGACCGAGAGTTTTGCTGCCGGTTATATCTCCAGTGATTATGAGGATGTCTTCGCCTTCGGGTTACTGGTATTGATCCTGATCCTGCGCCCGGCTGGAATCCTCGGCAAGGCGCGCAAGCAGAAGGTTTAAGGGTGACGGCTATGCTGAAAGATTTTAGACAGTCAATACTGGTTTCGATCTGGTTTGTCTTTTTGACCTTCCCGCTGATGGTGGTCCGCGTTAATACCACGGAACAGCTGGTGGAATGGCGCTGGATGAACCTGGTCTGGGTGGCGATCGGCAGCTTTATTCTTTCTTACCTCTGGCGCTACATGATGGCCCGTCAACAGGCCCGCGAGAAAGTTGCTGACAGTGGCATCGAAAAGCAGAGCAAGGTGCAGCTCCTGCTGGAAGATATGTCCTTCCGTTACAAGGCGATGGCCGTGCTGCTGGTCTTCGCCCTGATTTTCCCGCTGGTGTTTGATACCTATCAGAGCACCATCATGATTTCGGCGCTGATTTACGTCGTGCTGGGGCTGGGGTTGAACATCACCGTCGGGTTGGCCGGCCTGCTCGATCTCGGTTACGTGGCTTTTTTCGCCGTCGGTGCTTATGCCTACGCGCTGCTCAATTATCACTTCGGTCTCGGTTTCTGGACGGTTCTGCCGGTCGGCGGCATTCTCGGTTGCCTGTTCGGGGTTATTCTCGGCTTTCCGATTTTGCGTCTGCGCGGCGACTATCTGGCGATTGTCACCCTCGGTTTCGGCATGATCGTCAAAATCGTACTGGAAAACTGGGATGACTTTTCCTTCGGACCGAGCGGGATCGCCAATATCGATCGCCCGGGATTATTCGGCATCGACATGAACATTAACGGCTCGACCACCTACATCTACTACATTATGGTGGCGATGGTCATCTTTACCATTTTTGTGACCATGCGACTGCGCAACAGCCGCATCGGTCGCGCCTGGATCGCTCTGCGTGAAGATGAGATCGCCTGTGTGGCGATGGGGATTGACATGGCCCGCACCAAGCTGTCGGCCTATGCTCTCGGGGCGTTCTGGGCCGGCATGGTTGGAGTTCTGTTTGCCGCTAAAACGACTTTTATCAACCCCGCCAGTTTTACCTTTATGGAGTCGGCAATCATCCTTTCGATTGTGGTTCTCGGCGGGATGGGCTCGATTCTCGGCGTTATCCTCGGGGCCTTTATCCTGATCCTGCTGCCTGAATATCTGCGGGCGTTTTCGGAATATCGGATGCTGGCATTCGGCGCGGCGATGGTGTTGATGATGATTTTCCGGCCCCAGGGGATTATCAGTAATATCCGTCAGAAGTATGAATATAAAGGTTTGAAAGAAGAGACTGATAATGGCTGAAAAACATAAATTACTGGAAGTCAAAGGACTGACCATGGATTTCGGCGGGCTGCGTGCCGTCGACAGCGTTTCCCTCGAAGTTCATGAAGGTGAGATTGCCGCCCTGATCGGCCCGAACGGGGCTGGCAAAACAACCTTCTTTAACTGTATTACCGGCATCTACACTCCGACCAAGGGCGATATCCTGTTGCATCCGAAAGGTCTTGAAAGCCGGCGGTTAAATGGTCTGAAGCCGAACAAGGTGACCGAGATGGGGTTGGCGCGGACTTTTCAGAATATCCGTCTGTTTCACGATATGACGGTTCTGGAAAATGTCATGATTGGTCGCCACTGCCGGACCACGTCCGGTATTCTTCATTCGATCCTTCGCGGCAAGGCGGTGCGGGAGGAGGAACAGCAGATCGTCGAGACGAGTTATCAGCTGTTGGAAAAGGTCGGTCTGGCCGAATTCACCAATGAATTTTCCAAAAACCTGCCATATGGTGCGCAGCGACGTCTGGAAATCGCGCGGGCGCTGGCGACCGAGCCTTTCCTGCTGTTGCTCGATGAACCGGCCGCCGGGATGAATCCCCAGGAAACGGCTGACCTGGATCACCTGATCTGTAAAATCAGTGAAGAGGAGCAGATCGCAATTCTGTTGATCGAGCATGATATGAAACTGGTCATGAATATCTCCAATCCCATCTACGTGATGGAGTACGGCAAGAAGATTGCCGAAGGTGCCCCGCAGCAGATCAAGGATAATCCAAAAGTGATAGAGGCCTACCTGGGAGAAGAGACCGATGCTTGATAGCGTCCCAAAATATCGTCCCATCGCGTCGTCGTGAATGCCCAGGACCTTGACATACTCATGTATGCTTTCGTCCCTGAGTATTCGCTCCGCCTTGTCGGACAATTTTTTTGCTTAGCTATCCTTATTATTCAGCGAGACCATTATGCTTAAAATCAAAAATATTCAGACCTTCTACGGTAATATCCAGGCCCTTAAAGATGTTTCGATTGAAATTAATGAAGGGGAGATCGTCACCCTGATCGGGGCGAACGGTGCCGGTAAAACCACCACTCTGATGTCGATCTGCGGCATCACTCCGCCGCGCACGGGAGAGATTTTTTTTGATGGCAACCCGATCCATGGCCTGCCTGCCGAGAAAATTGTCCAGCAGGGGATTGTTCAGGTTCCTGAAGGGCGCCGGATTTTCCCTGATATGACGGTTTTTGAGAATCTGGAGATGGGGGCTTTCCTGCGCAAAAACAAGCAGCTTGTTCAACAGGACCTCAACTACGTGATGACCCTTTTTCCGATTCTGGAAAAACGTAGAAACCAGCTGGGTGGAACCCTTTCCGGTGGTGAACAACAGATGCTGGCAATTTCGCGGGCTCTGATGGCTCGTCCGCGCGTGCTGTTGCTCGATGAACCTTCCCTGGGACTGGCGCCCTTGATCATCAAACAGATTTTTGAGATCATCCGCCAGATCAATAAAGAGAGTAACACGACGATTTTCCTGGTTGAGCAGAATGCCAATCAGGCGTTGAAACTGGCGGATCGCGGCTATGTCATGGAAAATGGGCGTATTACGCTGGTTGATGCGGCGGAAAAACTGCTGGTGAATGACGAAGTGAGAAAGGCCTACCTGGGTATTTAACGCACCGTCATGTTATCGGCAAGCATGCTAGTATCAGCTTTTTTCGTAACTATTCAGCAGCGCGGTGGATGACCTCGCGCTACCCACTCCAAGGGCCGCATGAACCCATCCATGGGGCTTGACTGTCGCCATCCAGGCGACAGACACCCTTGAAGTGGGCACCCCGAGGCCATCCGGCTGAAGAGTTACCTTTTTCCTCTTCGGGAGTTTCGCCGGGTATGCGTAAACTGTTCTCAACCGTCACGAAAAAGGTTGTCATCGGCTATCTGGTGATTGTTTTTTTCAGTATGTTGGCGATCGGTTTTGCCCTGTTTCGCTTACATCAGCAGACCGGCCGGATAAAGCAGCTGGTCAATGTTGACTTTCGCGCCTTTGAGCTGGTTCGTGATTTACAGCAGAATCTTCTGGCTCAGGAGAATATTGAAAAGCAGCTGTTGATTCTGCGTGATCCGGCCTTGCGTGAGTTACGGTCGAACCGGGAAGAAGAGATGGCCCACTATGTCTCCCTGCTGAACCGTCCCCCCTTAAAAACCCAGTTCGCTTCTCTTTCGGCAGTCTTGACAAAGTATCGCACCGTTGATGATAAACTGTCCGAGGCGCTCCTCTGGGGGCGTTGGAGCGAGGCTGTCGAGATATCCAATAAGTCAACAGTTCCGATCCGGGGCCGGTTGTTGAAGCAACTGGCGGAGTTCCGAGAGGATCAGCAGCTGCGGATTAACAGCGGTCTTGCCGAGTTGTCGGAAAAAAGCAGCGAAGCTTACCGGTTGACACTGTTTTTTGCCCTGATCGGTATCTGTCTTTCGGCACCGGTTTCGATCGCCCTTGTCCTCAGTATCCACCGTTCGATCAGGGCTCTGAAAAAAGCCACATTTGAGATTTCCATCGGCAGCTTTGAGCACCGCCCGGACTTGAACAGCGATGACGAATTCGGTCAGTTGGCCAATGACTTCAGCCGGATGGGCCGTAAACTCAGAGAACTGGAACAGCTACGTCTGGATGCCAATCCCCTGACCCGGCTACCCGGCAACCTGGCGATTGATCGTGAGCTCGACCAGCGGATCAACAATCAAATCCCCTTTTCCCACCTTTACATTGATCTGGACAATTTCAAGGTTTACAGTGACCGCTACGGTTACAAGGCCGGGAGTGATGTGCTGGCCCGGGTTGGTGAGATGATTCAGCGGGTGGTTCAGCGGGAGGGGTCGCCGGAAGACTTGATCGGCCACATCGGTGGCGATGATTATCTGGTTCTGACCCGTCTCGAACTGGGCGAGGTGCTGGCGGAAAAGCTGATCAGCGAATTTGAGCAGTTGGCTCCCAGCTTTTATAATGAAGAAGATCGCCTCCGCGGCTCTTTTGTCGGTCAGGACCGTTTCGGGATTGAGCGGACCTTTCCTCTGATGACGGTGTCAATTGCCCTGATCCGCTCGGATCATTACGATTACCCGTCACGTTTGACGATCAGTCAGGATTGTGCTCGGCTCAAAGAGTATCTGAAAATGCAGGAGGGGAGTAATTACATGTTGGATCGTCGGAAATAACCTTATGAAAATTATTGCCGCTTTTGTGTTTTTTTTATTCCTGACCGGCTGCTCGGTGGCTCCTTTCAGCAAGAGCCTTAAGCCCTATCCTCAACAGCAGGATCAGGAATTATTCTTTTCTGCCCTGGACCAGTTCTCGACGTCGAACAAGCTGACACTGATGCATCAGCTTCAGCAGCAGTCACCCGACTCGGTCTGGGCGGCCTACGCGGAGACGATCATCCGCTACGCCCGGGAGTTGGATGCCCGAAAGGCCCAGTTGTCTCAGGAACGGGAGGAAAAGCAGCGGTTGCTTGCCGAGCTTGATTCCATCAAACAGAAAAATAAACAGCTGAATGAAAAGTTCGAGCAGTTGAAAGCCCTGCTGATCGAGTTGGAACAGCGCCCACAATAAAAATCTGTAACTATCCAGCGGTGCGATGGCTGGCCTCGTGCTGAATAGTTACAAAAATCTTATCACTCTTGAACCCTGGAGAACGCCGGTGTTGCTGATCGGTCTGGCCTGTCTTGGTGTCACCAGTCTGGTGAACTTTTATTTTTCAATTCAGGTTTTACGCCGAGTGGCGGCGGCTGAAATCAAAATCAGTTTTTTTGAAATCCGTTGGCAGGTGCATAAATATCTGAAAGATTATCGCCGCTTGACCCGCCAGGACGGCGGCCGAATCGGGAGTGCTTTTTACGGTTATTGGCTCAGTCTGTTGTTGATGCTGATTTCGGTGATAGTGATTCTGGCATCTTTTCAGGAGCCCGGTTTGCCTTTATGAGCAGCTTGCCGGCGTCTTGTGTAAGACCTGCTAGTAATTATTCAGCACCCTTGAAGTGGGCACCCCGAGGTCATCCTACTGAATAGTTACACCTGCTATTCACATTTAAACGTCTGTTCAGCCCACCGGATCGCCTCGATATAGATATCCTGCAGCAGGTTTTCCGGTAGCCGCAGACTGTCGGCGATATAGGAAAGAACCCGCCAGAGCCCCATTTCCTGAGCCAACACCAGATCGAGTATCTTGCGCGGATGGCCAGGTTTGCCGAGCAGGGCTGCCTTCAAATCTTCCTCAAAAGGGATGTCCAGCAGGATCTCTTTCAGTGGTCGATCGATAATCCCGTCAAGCATTGAAAATAATCCCATCAGGAACAGGTCGGGAGCACGGCTGAGCATACCGACATGCGCCGCCAGCAGTTCGCACGATTTTCCCCGTGCCAGCGAGTGAATGATCAGTTCATCCGGTTTGTCCGAGGCGATCCCGGTCATAACAATCAAAGAGGCCCACTTCTGAATTTCCTTGCTGCCGAGTAAGACGAGTGATTGTTTGATTGAGTGGACCGGTTTGGGGAGGCCGAAGGATGCAGAATTGATCAA
>JAADGW010000109.1 GCA_013152145.1 Deltaproteobacteria bacterium | reverse complement strand
GGTTTGGGCCGTTGAAAAACCGGTCATCTACTTCGGTGTCATCCCCCGCTATAATCCGATGATCATGTATCAGAATTATCAACCGATTATGGATTATCTGACCGAAAAGACCTCCTATCGCTTCGAGCTGAAATTGACCCGCGATTACACAGAGGCCGTCGAACTGCTCAAGACCGGGGCGGTTCAGCTCGCCTCTCTCGGCGATGTGACCTTTTTCGAGGCCAACCGTGGCTTCGGCGCTGTCCCGATTGTCCGTCCCCTGAACAAACTCGGTCGGGCCGACTACCGCAGTATTATCATTACCCGCAAGGATGCCGGTATCACGAGTCTCGCCGAGCTGCGTGGCAAAAGTTTTGCCTTCGGCAACCTGCATTCGACCTCGGGTAATCTTATCCCCCGGCTGTTGCTCTATAAAAACGGTATCACCCTGTTCGATCTCGGTTTTTATGAAAACCTTGCAACGCATACCGCAGTGGCCAGGGCGGTGCTCAAGGGGACGGTTGACGCCGGTGCGGTCAAGGATGTGGTTGCCTACCGCTATCAGCCCCATGGTCTGACGTTTCTCGCGGTGTCGGACCCTATTCCGTCAGTGCCGATTGTTGCCCGCCCCGATACCGAGCCGATCCTGGTCGAAGCGGTGCGCAAGGCCCTGCTTGCGATTGATGCCAGCGATCCGGTGATGATCAAAAGGATGCAGAACTGGGACCCTGAATTTCGCAACGGCTTCGTTTCGGCCGCCGCGAAGGATTATGCGCCGATTTTCGAAATGATGGAGTCGGTCCCCGAAGGCTGCGGTCGGCGATGTCACTGACCCTCTGCCGTTTTGTCAGCCTGCGCACCCGCTTCATGTTGGTGGCGCTGCTTTTGACTTTGATCTTTTCCGCTGTCTGGGGGGGCTGGACCTGGCAGCGTGAGCGGGCGCTGTTTCGGGATCGCATCGAACGCGAGGCTGAGATGCTGGTCACAACGATGTCGATTCCGATCATCAATACCCTGCTCTACGAAGAGCTGGGCATCATCGAAGAAGGTGGCTTGCTGGACAACTTTGTCGCTGACATCATGGCAAACCAGCGGTTGCATCTGCTCTATGCCCTGGTGATCGATCAAAACGGCAAGGTGCTGGCACACAATGTTCTTTCCGAGTATGGCAAGGTCTATGCTGATGAATTGACCCGCGGGGTGCTGGCGGCGAATGGTCTGGTTATCCGTCAGCGGAACAACTCCGACGGACCCTTGCTCGATTTCGGCATGCCGCTGGCGATTTCCGGCAAACGCTGGGGGGGATTACGGGTCGGGATCTCTTTGCTGCCGTTGCAGGCTGAACTGCGTCGCCTGCAGACGCGTATCCTCAGCTTTACCCTGCTTTTTGCTCTCGGCTCGCTGACAGTCTTCACCCTGATCGGTAACCGCCTCAGTCGTCCCCTGATCGCTCTGGCCAGTGACATGGAGAAAGTCCCCGACCTGGCCCACGAGTTTACTCCGGAAACAAATCGCCGCGACGAAATCGGCCAGCTCCAACAGAGTTTTGCGCGGCTGCTTGGACGCCTGCATCAAGCCGAAGAGGAGCGCAACCGAACCCTGGAGCGGTTGCTTGACAATGAACGTCTGGCAACTGTAGGCAAGCTCGTTTCAGGCGTGGCCCATGAAATCAACAACCCGCTGGCCGTAATTGAAGGCGCAATATTTCGCATCAAGCGCCTGAACCGCGAGGAGGGTCGACCCTACATAGATATGGTGCAGAAAGAACTTGACCGTATCAGCGGCATTGTTCGCCAGCTGCTCGATCTGGCTCGGGCCGGACGTCTGGAGCCTGAACAGATCGATACCGAGGTCTTTTTCCGTGAAATCGACGCCTTTGCCCGTATGGCGCTGAACCCCCAGGGCATTGACTATCGGGGGAACAACCGTTGTCGATATCCGTCTCTGTGGGTGGATCGCGACAAACTCTATCAGGTGGTGCTCAATCTGGTTCTCAACGCGGCAGATGCGGTGCGTGCAGCGAACCCTGATGGCAGGGGATTAGTTGAGATGCTGGTCTATGAGGCAGACGATTTCTACTGTATCCAGCTCAAGGATAACGGTTCGGGGATCGCCAAAGGGGACGAGGATAAAATTTTTGAACTCTTTTACACGACCAAAACTCCGGGCAAAGGAACCGGTATCGGTCTGGCGATCTGTCGCAGCATCATCGAGGGGCATGATGGAACCATCGAGGTCCTTGACAATGAGTATTCCGGAGCAACCTTCCTGGTGAAAATACCTCTGACCGGCCCGGAACACAGACAGTTGAACGTCGCAGGGGAGGTCTGAATGGACAAACGGTTGCTGATCGTCGAGGACGAGCCGAGCCATCGATTGTTGTTGGCGGATAATCTCACCGAGGCTGGTTATCGGGTGACGACGGCGGCAACGGGGCAACAGGGGCTTGATGCTCTGGTTGAGCATCTTTTTCCGGTGGTCCTGCTTGATATCCGTCTGCCTGACCTGTCGGGGATAGAACTGCTGCGCGAACTGCGCGAGCGCCAGCCCGATTGCTGCGTCATCCTGATGACCGGCCAGGCGACTATCGAGGCGGCCGTGAGCGCGATGCAGGAGGGGGCTCATGACTATTTATCCAAGCCGTTTCGCACCGAACTGTTGCTGCTGAAGCTGGAGCGGGTCTTCCAGCTGCAGCAGCTGCGGGCCGAAAACCTGGCCCTGCGCGACGAAGGAGCGCTCAGCCTTGCCAGCGCTTCGCCATCTTTCCAGAAGTTGCTGGCCGCCTGCCGTGCTTCAGCTCCCACCGATGCGACTGTGCTGCTGCTCGGCGAGAGCGGTGTCGGTAAGGAACGGCTTGCCGAATATCTCCACCGCCACAGTCTGCGCAGTGACAAGCCGCTGGTGCGGGTCAACTGCGCAGCGATTCCGGAAAGCTTGCTCGAAGGAGAGCTGTTCGGCTACCGCAAGGGGGCCTACACCGGCGCGCATCAGGATCATGCCGGCCTGCTGGAATATGCGGACGGAGGAAGTCTGCTGCTGGATGAAGTCGGTGAAATTCCGGTGGCGATGCAGGTTAAACTGCTCCGCGTGCTGCAGGAAAAGCGGGTCCGTCGTCTCGGCAGTGAGCAGGAGCATCCGGTCGATTTTCGCTTGATCGTCGCGACTCACCGCAACCTCGAAGAGATGGTTGCGGTCGGGAGTATGCGCGAGGATTTCTATTATCGGCTCAACGTCGTGCCGTTGCAGGTGCCGCCGCTGCGCGAACGTCACGAGGATCTGCTGCCGCTGATCGGACAGTTGATTACTGAGCTGGCCGGTCGTTATCGCCAGCCCGCTATCCATCTGGCTCCGGAAAGTTACCGCCTGCTGGAACGTTACCGTTTTCCCGGCAATATCCGCGAGCTGCGTAACATGCTGGAGCGATTGCAGGTTCTTTGTCCCGGCGAAACAATTCGACCGGGACAACTGCCGCCCGAGGTGCGCGAACGCACCGCGGGTACCGGCAGCGGCAGTGAACTGGTGCAGGCGTTTCGCACCGATCTGAGTCTGCGCCAGGCGGTTCAGCAGTTTGAGGTACGTTTTATCGAACGGGTCCTGGAGGAGGCAGGGGGCAATCGTAGCGCCGCTGCGCGGAGGCTCGGCATCTCCCGCAAGAATCTGTGGGAAAAATTACGCGAACCGCCCACCGTTACCTCAGGGTGACAGTGGGCTTGTTGTTATTTAACCAGCTGATATTCCGTTGTTTTTAAGGCATTTGATGATTGACCGTTACCAGTCGGTAGCAGTTAGCCTTCTTTTTTTGTGTTAAAAGCGGGGATTTACTGGTGGTTGCGATTGGCGCAAGTCTTGCTGTCTTTTACCTTATCTGAAGAAAACTTAATTTTACGTAACTATTCAGCAGGAGGTATTTCATGAGTGAGAAGTCTGTACTGGAGCAGATGCGCGCTGATATTGAGCGTGCCCTGGCCAAGCCGCTGGAACAGCGGCGCTGGGCGATGATCGTCGACATCGAAAAGTGTGTCGGCTGTCATGGTTGCACCGCTGCTTGCAAAGCCGAGAACAAGACCCCGCACGGGGTCGACTATCGCTTTGTCAAGGATGCTGAAGACGGCGAGTATCCGGACGTCAAGCATTATTTCATGCCGAACCTGTGCATGCAGTGCGACAAGGCCCCCTGCGTTGAGGCCTGTACGGATGGGTCGGTGACCAAGGGCGTAGATGGTGTCGTTCGTATCGATTACGCCAAAAATACCGGTGATCCCAAGGTGACGGCCGCTTGTCCCTACGGGGTGATGTCGACCGATGAAGGGGACTACTACACGAAGGGAACCCCCAAGCTTGAGCCCTACGAAGATGCTGCAACCTTTGAGTACGGTCAAGAAGCCGGTCGCAAGGATAAAATCGGCAAGAATCGCAAGTGTCATTACTGCCTGCATCGAATTGAAGCCGGGATGCTGCCGGCCTGTGTTTCAACCTGTATCGGCGAGGCCAACTACTTTGGTGACTTGAACGATCCCGAATCGCTGGTCGCAAAGCTGGCCGGAAAGAAAGGAATTTATATTTTCGGTGCCGATTTCGGAACCGACCCCATAACCCGTTACCTTGGTGCCGACGAATATCACTGTGCCATGTGTCACGAATAAAGGAGGGCGACAATGAAAAAGGATAAGGTCAAAGAGATTGCCGCTCAGGCGGAAGTGATGGATGAAAAAGGCGTCAGCCGCCGCGGCTTTTTGAAGTGTGGTGCCTTTCTCGGCGGTTCGCTGCTGGTTGCATCGCAGATGGAGTGGGCACTGGGGTTAGTTCAGAAGGCCGAGGCCGGAATGCTTTCGCCGGCTGATGCCTATGTGCTGGGCAAGGCTGAAAGCATTATTTACGGGGCCTGCCTGCAGTGCCACACCTCCTGCAACATCAAGGGCAAGATTCTTAACGGAGTGCTGGTCAAGATCGACGGCAACCCCTACAGTGCCATGACCATGACCCCACATCTGCCATACAAAACCAATCCGGTCGAAGCGGCCAAGGTCGATGGCCATCTCTGCCCCAAGGGGCAGGCCGGTATTCAGTCTCTTTACGATCCCTACCGTATTGTCAAGGTTCTCAAGCGTGCTGGTAAGCGCGGCGAGAACAAATGGCAGGTGGTTTCCTTCGACCAGGCGATCAGTGAGATCGTCAACGGTGGCAAGCTGTTCAAGGATGTCCCCGGGGAGGAAAGCCGGGTTGTCAAGGGTCTGAAAGAGACCTATGTGCTACGCGACAGCGAGGTCGCGGCCGGCATGGCCACCGATGCCGCCGCTGTCGGCAAAAAGAAGATGACGGTTGCTGCCTTCAAGTCGAAGTACGCCAGGCATCTCGACACCCTGATTGATCCCGACCATCCCGATCTGGGGCCGAAGAACAACAAGTTCGTGATCATGAACGGCCGTATCGAGCATGGGCGCAAGGAGTTCTCCCAACGCTGGCAGAAAGACAGCTTCGGCAGCGTCAACTGGTACGAGCACACCTCCATCTGTGAGCAGTCTCATCATATCGGTTACAATGAGACAACTCGCAAGTGGGACAAGGGCGTCTGGGGCAAGGGCAAGCACCACATGAAGCCCGATATCTACAACTCGAGGTACATTCTCTACTTCGGCACCGGCGCCTTCGAAGCCAATTTCGGTCCGACCAACCTGGCGCGCAAGGTCACCAAGGGCATTTCCGAGGGGACGTTGAAGATTGCCGTGGCCGACCCGCGCTTCTCCAAGACCGCGGCCAAAGCCGAGCAGTGGCTGCCGCTCAAGCCGGGCACCGACGCGGCCCTGGCTTTCGGTATGATCCGCTGGATTATCGATAACCAGCGCTACGATGCCCGGTACCTGACCTGCGCCAACCAGGCGGCGGCAAACGCGGTCAAAGAGACCACCTGGAGTAACGCCGGTCACCTGGTGAAGATCGAGAAAAACGGCCCCGGTATGCTGCTGCGGGCCAGTGATATCGGTGTCGGTGGCAAAGATGAATTCGTTGCCGTGGTTGGCGGCAAGCCGACAGCAGTCAACGTTCACAAGGGCGCGCCGGTTTATTGTGAACTTGAGTTCGCCGGTGAAATCAAGGGCATCAAGGTCAAAAGTGTTTTTACCCTGCTGACCGAGATGGCGCGCAGCAAGAGCGTCGCCCGGTGGGGTGACGAATGCGGTATCGCCGAAGCGGATATCGCCCGCGCTGCCAAGGACTTCACCGCCTACGGCAAGCAGGCGGTTGCCGAGTTCTACCGCGGTCCGGTGCAGCACACCAATGGTTTCTACAATGCCAGAGCGATCATCACCCTCAACGTGCTGATCGGCAATGCCGACTGGAAGGGAGGCCTGCAGGCCGGCGGCGGGCATTGGCACGAAGACGGCAGCAAAAACGGGCCGTACAATATCAAGACGCTCTACGCCGACAAGACGAAGTCCTTCGGTGTCCCCCTGACCCGCGAGAAGCACAGGTACGAGGATTCGACCCTGTTTGCCGGCTACCCGGCCAAGCGTTGCTGGTATCCCTTCTCCGGTAACGTTTACCAGGAGATCATTCCCTCGGCGGCCATGGGGTATCCCTACACGGTCGATGCTCTTTTCATCCACAAGGGCACCCCGGTTTTTTCTGCTCCTGCAGGGCAGCGGAATATTGAAATTCTGCAGGATCTGGAGAAGGTTCCTCTTTATTTCGCCAGTGATATTGTCATCGGTGAAACCTCCATGTACGCTGATTTCATTTTCCCCGACACCGCTATCTGGGAACGCTGGGGGACCCCGCACCCGACCCCTGACCTGCTTACCGCCGTCTCCAAGGTCCGCCAGCCGATGGTCCAGGCGATGACCGAGGAGGTCAGGGTCTTCGGTGTCAAACAGCCGCTGGGGATGGAGTCGGTGCTGCTTG
>JAADGW010000256.1 GCA_013152145.1 Deltaproteobacteria bacterium | reverse complement strand
CTCTATCTGCCGGTTCGTCATGGGGAAGGGAAATTTGTCACTGACAACGAGGGAACCTTGCAGCAGCTGGAACAGCAGCATCTGACGGTGATGAAATATGCCGACAGCAACCTGCAGCCGACGCAGCAGTATCCGGACAATCCGAACGGCAGCCAGGCTGCGATCGCCGCAATCTGCGATCCGAGCGGTCGTCTGTTCGGTCTGATGCCGCACCCTGAAGCCTACATCCACCGCACTCATCATCCGCGCTGGACCCGGGAAGAGCTGCCGGAAGAGGGGATGGGCTTGTGGCTGTATCAGAATGCAATCCGCTTTATTCGCGAAGAATTACTGAAGTAGTACAGCTTGAGGAGTCATCAATACTGATGTTTGACAAACTACACGAAGAATGCGGTGTGTTCGGTATTTTCGGTCATCCGGAAGCCGCCAACCTGTCCTACCTCGGCCTTTATGCCCTGCAGCACCGTGGGCAGGAGAGTTGCGGAATCGTTGCCTCGGACGGTTATCGATTGTCTACCCACCTGGGGATGGGGCTGGTTTCTGATGTTTTCAAAAAAGATGGCATCTTTGCTGCGTTGCCGGGTCATGCATCGATCGGGCATGTGCGTTACTCGACCGCCGGCGGCAATGACCTGAAAAACTGCCAGCCGATTGTGGTTGATTATTCACGCGGCAGCATTGCCGTCGCCCATAATGGTAATCTGGTCAATGCTCAGGAGCTGCGCAATAAACTGGAAAGAAGCGGTTCGATCTTTTCCACCACGGCCGATACCGAAACCATCATCCACCTGATCGCCCGCGCCCAGTCCGATTCGCTTGTCGATCGCATCTGCGAATCCCTGCATCAGGTCAAAGGGGCTTACAGCCTGGTTTTTCTGACCGAGACCCGGATGGTTGCTGTGCGCGATCCGAACGGTTTCAGACCGTTGAGTCTCGGCAAGCTGGATGGCGCTTATGTTGTCGCCTCCGAATCCTGTGCCTTTGACCTGATCGAAGCTGAATTTATCCGTGAGCTGGAACCGGGCGAAATGATCGTGGTCAACAATGAGGGGATGCAGTCCTTCTTCCCGTTTAAAGAGACCAGAAACACCCCTTGCGTGTTTGAATTCATCTACTTCGCTCGTCCCGACAGCCGGATTTTCGGCCGCATGGTTTATACCGTTCGCAAGGAATTCGGTCGTCGGTTAGCGCGAGAATATCCGGTTGATGCTGACATCGTCATCGCGGTCCCCGACTCCGGCGTACCGGCAGCCATGGGGTACGCCGAGCAGGCCGGCCTGCCGCTGGAATTAGGCCTGATCCGTAACCACTACGTCGGGCGCACCTTTATTGAACCGCAGCAGTCGATCCGTCATTTCGGGGTCAAGTTGAAGCTGAATCCGGTTCGCGAGATTATCGCCGGCAAACGGGTGATTGTGGTCGATGATTCTATCGTCCGCGGCACCACTTCGCGCAAGATTGTCAAGATGATCCGCAACGCCGGGGCTAAAGAAATCCATGTCCGGATCTCCAGCCCTCCGACCAGTTTCCCCTGTTTTTACGGTATCGACACCCCGTCGCGTAAGGAGTTGATTTCGGCGTCCCATTCGATCGAGGAGATCAACCGTTATGTCACCTCAGATACCATCGGCTATCTGTCGCGTGAAGGGATGCACGCTGCTGTCCAGCAGTTCGGCGACGGGAAGGTCGATTTTTGTGATGCTTGCTTCAGTGGTGAATATCCGGTTAAATTTCCACGTTTGAAATCTGACAAACAAATGGGTTTGTTCTGATAAATCAGTTAGTTTGTTGCCATATTTAACGTTATTTGTAACTCTTCAGCAGCGCGATGGATGGCCTTGAAGTGGGCACCCCGAGACCGTCTGGCTGAAGAGTTACGGTTATTTTCAAGGAGAGAGAAATGAGTGTTAAAGAACAATTGAAGCCGATTCTGGTTGAGCTGTCCTACGAAGAGCGCGAGGTGACGCTGGCTTCCGGGCGGAAAAGTAATTTCTATTTTGACGGCAAGCAGACCACACTGCATGCCGAGGGCGGCTTGCTGGTCGGTCAGGCTTTCTGGGAAGAGGTCAAGCAGTTTGCCGGACCGATCCACGGGGTCGGCGGTTTAACCCTGGGCGCTGACCCGATCGCCACGGCAACCTCGATTGCGGCCCACCTCGACGGTGCTGCGGTGCACGCCTTTATCATCCGCAAGGAGCCGAAAGGGCACGGCACCGGCCAGTGGCTGGAGGGGCGCAAGAACTTGCCGCCCGGCTCGCGGGTGGTGATTGTCGAAGATGTGACCACCACCGGTGGTTCCTCGCTGAAGGCGGTGGCACGGGCAGAGGAAGAAGGGCTGATTGTTCTCGGTATCGTCACCCTGGTTGATCGTGAAGAGGGAGCCCGTGAAGCGATTGAAGCGGCCGGGCAGACGCTGCGGGCGGTTTTCACCCGCTCGGAAGTGGTGGGCTGAATAGTTCGGCTCAGTTGACTTCGGCCGATCCGGCGAAGCCTTCTGTAAAAATATTGAACGGGACACTGTAGCGATCAGTGTCCCGTTTTTTAATCTTCGTCCGGAATACAGTAAATATCGAGCACCCCCGGTTGTCGACCGAGCGCTTCCCGGTCGATCCGGCTGGTATCACCGACAACGCCGAGAATGATCCGGTCGGCTCCGGTCGACTGGTGAAAGTCACAATCCTGCTCGACCAGAAACTGTTTGGCCTGTTCCAGATCTGCTTCTGTGGCGGTCTTCTTCATAATAACCAGCATGGCGATTATTCCCCTTTGGAACGGCTCCGTTCAAGGCTGCGGCTTTCATCAATAACCCGCTCGAACAGGCGGACGATTGCCGCATCATCAAGTGGGCCGGGATTGTTTTCTTTCATCCGCTCAAAAATCAGTTTTTCGCGTTTCGGATCGTAGATCGGTCGGTTGAGCTTTTTCTTGACGGCACCGATTTCCAGGGCCAGAGCGGCCCGTTCGTTGAAAATCCGCAGCAATTCGTCATCCAACTGATTGATTTTTGTTCTGATGTCAGCAATATCCAAAATGTCATCCCTTAATTGGCCGCACCGCTGAGGACTGTGTCCTGAGGTGGCTGTTCAGTGTTTGTCTGCGGGTAGTCGATGGTGTAGTGCAGCCCACGACTTTCCTTGCGCAACAGGGCGCTACGAACGATCAGTTCGGCCACGGTGGTAATATTGCGCAGTTCGATCAGGTCCGAGGTGACATGGAAATTCCAGTAATACTCGATGATCTCTTCCTGAATCAGGTTGATACGGCTCATGGCGCGGTGCAGTCGCTTGTCCGAACGGACAATACCGACATAGTTCCACATCGCCCGGCGGATCTCATCCCAGTTGTGCGCCACCACGACCTCCTCATCACTGTCGGTGGCAGAACCGCTGTCCCACAGCTCAATCGCCGGTAACGGGGGATAGTTTTCGCTGCAACGTTGCAGTGACGTCTCTGCCGCCAGTTTCGCAAAAACAACGCCTTCAAGCAGACTGTTGCTGGCCAGCCGATTGGCCCCGTGGAGCCCGGTGCAGGCAACCTCGCCGATGGCGAACAGGTTGCGGATACAGGTTTCACCGTTTTTATCCACCTGCAGACCACCACACAGATAGTGCGCCGCCGGGACCACCGGAATCGGCTCTTTGGTCATGTCGATGCCGTAGTCGAGACAAGTCCGGTAAATCATCGGGAAGCGGTCACGGATATAGTCGGCGCTCTTGTGGGTGATGTCGAGAAAGACACAATCATCACCATATTTCTTCATCTCGTTATCGATTGCCCGGGCGACGATATCCCGTGGCGCCAGGTCTTTTTGATGATGATAGGCCGGCATAAAAGCGTAGCCGTCCCGGCGGCGCAGGATGGCCCCTTCGCCGCGCACCGATTCTGAAATCAGGAACGATTTAGCCTGCGGATGGTAGAGGGTGGTCGGATGAAACTGCATGAATTCCATATTGGCGACAGCGGCTCCCGCCCGCCAGCCGATTGCGACCCCGTCGCCGGTCGAGATATCCGGGTTGCAGGTGTAAAGATAAACCTTGCCGGCCCCGCCGGTGGCCAGCACCGTAAAATGTGCCCCGAAGGTGTATACCTCATTTTTTTTGATGTCGAGGATATAGGCGCCGAGACAGCGGTTCTGCGCCAAAGGTTTTTTCTGTAGTTTGCTCTCGGTGATCAGGTCGACCGCGATATGATACTGGTAGAGGGTGATGTTCGGGTGTTTGCTGGCCGCTTCGACCAGCGCCCGTTCAATTTCACGGCCGGTGGCATCTTTGGCGTGCAGTATCCTGCGGTGGCTGTGCCCGCCTTCCCGTGTCAGGTCGTATTGATTGTCCTGATTGCGGCTGAAGTGAACCCCCCAGTCGATCAGGTCGGCAATCGCCTTGGGACCCGACTCAACGACCAGTTTGACGATATCCGGGTGGGGCAGGTTGGCCCCGGCGATCATCGTATCCCGGACGTGATCGGCAAAACTGTCTTCATCGGAGTAGACCGTTGCGATGCCACCTTGAGCTAATTGGGTTGCTGTGACATCAATATCCCGTTTGGTGATTAACGAGACCGTACCTTGATCTGCCACTTTAAGAGCATACGACAGACCGGCAATGCCTGTCCCGATCACAAGGAAATCAGATGTGATTTTCATGGGTTATGAGTCCTGGTTGGTGAACTGGCAGAGATGAGCGATCGATAGATTTTTCATGTGCGGCATTATCGTTTGCGGTCTGGCGGATGTCAAGAAAATCACCGCCTTAGCAAAAGTTGTAATCTCGGCCTGAATCATCTAGGATTATAGAATGTTCATAAATAAGCGACATGGCCTGCTGCTCTTTATTCTCCTGACCAGCTTGTTGGCCCCCGCAGCGACCACGGCCGCCATTTATCGTTATGTCGACAAGGCCGGCCGGTTGCATTTTACCAATGTCCCGACCGACAACCGTTTCCGTTTTTATCGCGGTACGGGAGAGACCTATCGGCTGGAATCACTGATTAATCATTTTGCCGAGAAATTCAGCCTGGATGCGGCCTTGATAAAAGCAGTGATCAAAGTAGAGAGCAATTTCGACCCGACGGTCGTTTCCAGCAAGGGCGCGCGCGGGCTGATGCAATTGATGCCTGAAACCGCGAACGAGGTCGGCGTGGACAATCCTTTCGATCCCTCGCAGGCCATTTACGGCGGGTCATTGTATTTGCGTAAAATGCTTGATTCTTTTGACCGGAACGTCGATTATGCCCTTGCTGCCTATAATGCCGGTCCAGAGACTGTACGCAAGTATGGAGGCATTCCTCCTTACCGTGAAACCCGGAATTATGTCAAACGAGTCAAATATTATTTTGATTATTATCGCCGCGTAAAGGGCAACTTTTGATGGAACCAGATGTCAAGTTGATGAATCTGCCGAACATCCTCACCCTGACCCGGATTGCCGCCGCACCGATCGTGGTGGTTCTGCTGATGTTCGAGTCGAAGGAACACAGTTTCTGGGCGGCGGTGGTTTTCTCGTTAGCGGCGATCACCGACTGGCTGGACGGCTATCTCGCCCGTAAATGGCAGGTGGTGACGGTGCTGGGGAAATTTCTTGATCCACTGGCCGATAAATTGATCGTCATGGGCGGCCTGATCATGCTGATTCCACTTGATCGGGTTCCGGCCTGGGCGGTGTTTGTGATTCTGGCCAGAGAAATGATAGTTACCGGGCTGCGTTCGATTGCCTCTTCCGAAGGGATCGTGATTGCCGCCAGCGAGCTGGGGAAATATAAAACAATTTTTCAGATGGTTGCTATCATCGGACTGCTGCTGCACTACCGATATTATTGGTTTTTCGGTGTTGATTTCAATTTTCTTTATGCCTCTTTCCACAATGTCGGTATTTTCTTCTTTTATATTTATTTCACTGATTCTGACCATCTGGTCCGGTGCCGATTACTTGACAAAGTTTTTCCGGGTTTTTGCTAGATAGGCTAAATTACTGTTAATTCCTGTTTTTTACAGTACAAAAAAAAACTATTTTTCTGTTGACACTTTGCAAACCGTTTTGCTATAAATGCATCCGCTCGTCACGGCGGGCCATACATGAGCGGGAATAACTCAGTGGTAGAGTGCAACCTTGCCAAGGTTGACGTCGCGAGTTCGAATCTCGTTTCCCGCTCCATAAAAATCAAGAGACCAGGTCACTGACTTGGTCTCTTTTTTTTCGCTTTACGACCCCCCAAGGCCAACCCGCGGCAGCCACCAAGGCGCAAAGACACCAAGAACATCTGTTTCTATGATTATAAAACCAAAAAAGTTTTGTAACTTCAGCGGCGCGATGGATGACCTCGCGCTGCCCGCTCCAAGGGCCGCATGAACCCATCCATGGGGCTTGACTGTCGCCATCCGGGCGACAGACACCCTTGAAGTGGGCACCCCGAGGCCATCCTGCTGAATAGTTACAAAGTTTTTGAACCTCTTAGTGCCTTGGTGTCTTGGTGGCTAACCTTCTTTTGGTTTTTTTGCGTGATGGTTTGACCCCGGACCGTTTGATGCCCGCTTGGCTGATTGAATGATCCGCAGAACGGATTTGATGCGCTGTTAATTCCTCGCCCAGCTCTTCTCGTTGGCAGAGTTTGAGCGCTTCCAGAACATCCTGTCTGGACTCCGGCTTATGATAGAGCAGCAGGGCCTTTTGCAGGCGTTTTTCATGCGGGCTGCGCGGTACGTGGACTGAGGAGCCATTGAACGGATCTTTGCCGGTGTAATAGATACAGGTCGCCAGGCTGCCCGGGGTCGGGGTGAAATCCTGGACCTGTTCAACTTGCAGTTTATGCCGTTTCAGGTAGAGAGCAACCTCAACCATGTCCGACAACTCGCAACCGGGGTGCCCGCTGATCAGGTAGGGGACGATTTCCTGGCGCAACCCGAGCTGCCGACTGCGTTGGCGGAAACGGTGAAGAAAATCGGTAAAAACCGCCACCCCCGGTTTGCGCATCACGGTTGTGACCCGGTCGCTGGTCGATTCGGGGGCAACTTTCAGCCGTCCGCCGACGTGGTGCTGCAACAGCTCATCGAAATAGCGTTGCTGAAATTGCAGCAGATCGTAGCGCACTCCGGACGCGACAAAGACATGTCTGACTCTTTCCAGCCGGCGGATTTTCCCCAGCAGGCGAACGGCTCGTCGATCGTCGGTCTGCAGGTTCTTGCAGGGTTGCGGGAAGAGGCAGCTGCCGCGCCGGCAATCTTTTTCTGCCGCCGGGTTGGTGCAGCCAAGACCGTACATGTTGGCGGTCGGCCCGCCGATATCGGTCAACGTGCCGCGAAACCCCTTTTGTCTGGTCAGCCGGTCGATTTCCTGCAGAATTGAGTGTTCTGAGCGGGACTGAATGGTCTTGCCCTGGTGATGGGTGATCGCACAAAAGGCGCAGCCGCCGAAGCAACCCCGGTGGCTGGTGATCGAGTTGCGGATTTGTGCAAACGCGGGGATCTGTTCACGATAACCGGGATGCGGCAGGCGGGTGAAGGGGAGGGCGTAGAGCCGGTCGAGTTCAGCTTCGCGCAACGGCAATGCCGGGGGATTGACCAGCACCGTTCGGTTGCCGTGCACCTGTTGCAGCGGTTTCCCGGAGAAAGGATTCTGCTGCTCACTGAGCCGCTTGAAGGCGCGATTGTAGGCGTCGCAATCGCTGCTCACGGCTTCAAACGCCGGCAGCTGGATTGCCGTATCCGACGGCTCTTTTTGCAGCCGGGCCGTGCCGCGAAGATCATGAATATCGCTGATCTTTTCACCGTTCTTCAGTCGCTCGGCAAGTGTCAGGAGTGCGGTTTCCGCCATTCCGTAGAGCAGCAGGTCCGCCTTGCTGTCGACCAGTATCGAGCGACGCACCTTGTCGTCCCAATAGTCGTAATGGGCCAGTCGACGCAGGCTGGCTTCAATCCCGCCGATCACCGTCGGCAGTCCCTTGAAGGCCCCCTTAACCGCTGCCGTGTAGGCAATCACCGCACGGTTGGGGCGTTTGCCTGCCGTTCCGCCCGGCGTGTAGGCATCATCCCGACGAATTTTTTTTGCCGCCGTATAGTGATTGACCATCGAATCCATTGCTCCGGCCGAGATGGCGGCGAACAATCGCGGTCGTCCCATGCACCGAAAGGCCTCGGGATTTTTCCAGTCCGGCTGGGAGAGGATACCGACCCGGTAGCCGGCACTTTCCAGCAGGCGCGCCAGCAGCGAGGTGCCGAAGGCGGGATGATCGATATAGGCATCACCGCAGATAAAGAGTACATCAAGTTCATCCCAGCCACGGGCAGCCATCTCGCTCCGGCAGGTGGGGATGAACGATGTTGGGTCGATTGTCGCTTGCAGGAACTTTCTCCACTTCTTTTACGGCAGATTTGTAAGCTATTCAGCAGCGCGATGGATGACCTCGCGCTGCCCACTCCAAGGGCCGCATGAACCCATCCATGGGGCTTGACGGTCGCCATCCAGGCGACAGACACCCTTGAAGTGGGCGTTCCGAGGCCATCCCGCTGAATAGCTACGCAGGTCTTTTACTGCTGCCTGAATAGCACAAATCTCGGTGGATTGTCATTTTTTCACGATTAGTCTGTCCGTGAAAATGGGTTAAATACTGTGGGCTCAACATTTTTAACCGTTGAAGTTGAGAGGTTTAATCTTTGCGGGTTCAATTACCCGCTCCTTGGGGGGCTTTAATCTGGGTGGGTCTGGTCGGTATTTCTTATTTTGCTGCAGTCAAGCTGCTGGAAAGGTGGGACCTGCTGTAGCTTGTTCGGTAGCCTCTGGGTACAGACAGGCCGGCCCCGTTCAGTTCCGAACGGGGCCGGCGTATTGCTGCCGCAGTTATTGTCGGTTAGGAAGGGCAGGAATCAGCAACCACCGCCGGTTGCCGGTGAAATCGAAAATCCCTGGCCGTATGCGTTGTTGATGTAATCAATCACATTCCCCTTGGTGAACGGGAGAACATTTTCTGCAATCATCAGCTCAATGCCGTTGATCTCGACGGTCTGTTTTTCATCTTTTAGTTCATCCAGAACTAATCCCAGACGGGGACCGCCTCAGCCAAAACCTTCCATAACCACCCGGAGAAATTTCCCCGGATTGGTCTGCAGCAGTTGCTTGAATTGTTCTCGAGCCGTTTCGGTGATTGTCAGCGTACTCATATCCACTCCTCCTCGCGGGTTCTTTTATGTTTTGCCATAATATAATATTCATATATATGGTTGTCAAGTGCCGCAGGTTGGGTAGCAGTGGTTTGTCGGTATTTTGCCAGATTGACGATTGGGCAAACTTTCTGTAACGATTCGGTCAGATAGCCTCGGGGTGCCCACTCCAAGGGCCGCATGAACCCATCCATGGGGCTTGACTGTCGCCATCCAGGCGACAGACACTCTTGAAGTGGGCACCCCGAGGCTATCCGGCTGAAGAGTTACCGGTTATTTTCTATTGCCGGTTTTTCCCGCCCACAGTTTTTCTGTTTATCCTCCCGTTCGATCAGTTACAGAAACAGTCGGTAGGCCGGGTCTTCGGTCACTTCGATAAAACGATAGCCGAGTTTATCGAGAAACATTTTCAGGCGCTGTTCATCGCTGCCGGGGATCTCCAACCCGATCAATACCCGGCCGAATTCGCCGCCGATGGTGCGGTAATGGAACAGCGAAATATTCCAAGCCGCACCCATGTCGGCCAGAAAACGGGTCAGGGCGCCGGGACGCTCCGGGAACCAGAAGCGGAACAGTCGCTCGTGGCTGGCTTCCGGGGAGCGACCGCCGATCATATAGCGCAAGTGGGTTTTGGCCAGTTCATTGTCGGTCAGGTCGATATTCTGAAAGCCCTTTTCGCGCAGGCGGGCCGAGAAGCTATTGCGGGCCTGACCGCTGCCGATAGAGACTCCCATGAACAGCTGGGCCTGGTGGCGATCAGCCAACCGGTAGTTAAATTCGGTAATGTTGACGCCATCGAGGACATGACTGCAGAAATGCCGCAACGCCCCGGGACTCTCCGGGATGGTGACGGCAAACAGCGATTCCAGCCCTTCGCCGGTCAGGGTCCGTTCCGAAACATAACGCAGGCGTTCGAAGTTCATGTTGGCACCGGAATTGATCGCCACCAGGGTCCGGTTGCTGATCTGCTGTTGCTGCACGTACTGTTTCAGACCGGCCATGGCCAGCGCTCCCGCCGGTTCGACGATCGACCGGGTCGCCTGGTAGATACTCTTGATAGCGCCGCACAGTTCGTCGGTGCTGACCCGGATAATTTCGTCGACATGTTGGCGACAGAGATCAAAGGTCAGCTTGCCGACCTTACGCACCGCGACACCGTCGGCGAAGATACCGACCGAATCAAGCGTAACCCGCTTGCCGGCTTTGAGTGACCGGTACATAGCATCACTGTCGAGCGGTTCGACGCCGATCACCTTGATCTCGGGGCAGAGTGCTTTGAAGTAGCCGCTGATTCCGGCGATCAGTCCGCCGCCGCCGACCGGGACGAACACGACATCGATCTTGCCGGCACTCTGTCGCAGCAGTTCATCGGCCACCGTCCCCTGCCCGGCGATCACCAGCTCATCATCGAACGGATGAATATAGGTCATGCCGGTCTCTTCCCAGCTGTTGACAGCGTTCGGCCGCTTCTGAGTAATTGTCCCCATGCAGGATGACGTCGGCTCCCAGGGTTTTAACCGCATCGACTTTGATCAGCGGGGTGGTGGCCGGCATCACGATCAGGGCTTTAAGCCCCAGCTGCCGCGCTGAAAAAGCGACCCCCTGGGCATGGTTGCCGGCCGAGGCGGTAATCACCCCGGCGGCCTTCTCCTGTGCAGGGAGTTGAGCAATCTTGTTATACGCACCTCGCAGCTTGAAAGAGAAGATCGGTTGCAGGTCTTCACGTTTCAGCAACACCTGATTATTGAGTTCGCGCGACAACAGCGGCGCGCTTTCCAGCGGGGTTTCAACGGCGGCTTCATAAACTTTCGAAGTCAGGATCTGGCGGATAAGTTTCTGCATGTGGTCTCCTTGTCGACGATGTCGATTGAATAACATATCTCGCCGGATCTTGAAACCGGAGGGTGCGTTTTTTGGGGGGACTCTGAGATGACCTGATCCTGTTACAATGGATTGAACGACGACAAAAAAGCGCAGGCGCACGGCTTTCAGAAATACCTGATAAAGCCGATTGCCCCGCGCTTTTTTGTCACCGGTAGTAGATGACGGAAGCAATGGATGGGGTGAACATCCTTGTCAGTGAGTGTGTCACTGCAATGAATCACCATCTTTGGCGGTGTGGCAGGTAAAACAACCGCAGTCTGTATTAACCGTGTTGGCGTTGCAGGCACCGGCGTAGTCCCAGCGCAGCATGTCGGGATAATCGCTGGCATGGGCAACGTGGCAGGACAGACAGATAACGGCGTCGCTGCCGGGGGTGACTGCTCCGCTGGGAACGTCGGGGACAGAACCGGTGCGGGCGATCGGGACATTGACATTATAAGCGGTGTAGAGACTGTATTCCCCATTGGTCGGTAAAACCAGATCGGTCGGGTGGCGGATAAAGGGAGATGCTGCCGTCGGGCCGATACCGCTCGATCTGTCCGTCTGAATCGTGTGGAAATTCCCGTGACAGGTGGCGCAATACTGGCTGATGGTGCCGTCGGGAGATTTAACGCCGCTGCCATCACTGGCGTGACAGGCCGTGGTGCCGCTTGAACAGCCGAGTTTGATCGGCGTTGTTCTGCCGAAATATTCGTTGTGATCGGTACTTGAGCGGGTGTATTGCCAGTCGTCGTCTTCCAGCCCTTTAACTCCGTTCAGAAAACGATAACTGTTACCGACCCTGTCGGCGACTGCCAGTTTGCCATCGACGTTGGCGTGGTGCGCACCGGTGATCCCCTTCGGGAAACTGGAGCCCGCCCATCTGTAACCGTGACAGCCGTTGGTGCCGGCACAGGTCAGATTGGTGGTGTTGACGATATAGTCTTCATGGAAGGATTGCTGGATGCCGCCGGGCAGGCCCGTGATGGTGGCATCCATGCCGGTCAGTTCGGCAATATTATGCCCCTTGCTGTCAGAAGCTCCGGAGCCCTTCATGCCGGTGATGAAGGCAAAATTACCACCGGCCAGGTCGGTTGCATCCGTATGCATGACTTGCGGGATTTTATCGGACCCGATCGGTACCAGCGCCTGAGTTCCCCCTTGGGCATGGCAGCCCAGACAGGTTCCCCTGAGCAGCCCGGCGTTTGGCGTTGCGGAGTCGTCAAAGTTCATGCTCGACCCGTTCTGGCTGTTGTGCATGGTGTGGCAGCCGGAGCAGCTCCCTTTGATCGTCGCACCGGCCGGCAGTGCCGACAAAACCAGCAACAGGATGGGGAGTATCCAGCGGAAGAAGGCTTTTCCGTTGGGGGAGGAGAGTCTGTGGGTCGTAACCATTTCGCCTCTCTTTCTTGGGTTGTCCTAAAATACTGCCCCCCCAGGCCTCGTGAAATCGATACAGTCAGTTATTTCATCATCAAAAGCGAATCGTTTTCGTGACAGATAGAATTGATTCTAATTTTTGTTCATGTCCCAACTCTGCTTGCAATTTGAATGCTAAGGGAATGGTCTGGTCCAATGCAATCTTATTTTTGTTGGCAAGCAGGCCGAAGTCCTTGAATTAAAAGCAGAATGATTGTTTTGCCAAGGAAGGTGGTTGCTCCGCGTCAAGGCTGGAAATCTCTCAATTCCAGTCATATCGCGGAATCTACAGTTATTACCGAGAGAAACAGGCCGTTGTTTCGCGAACGCCCCCGTGCTTTAACTACATCAGCATAGTGGGGAACCGTCTCTATGGGTCAATATTAGGCTGAACAGATAGAAAAAATATAATATTCACAGCTGCTCATTTTTCATGTTTTTTGCGCGGAGTGATGCCCTGCAAATCGTCTCAGACCGGTTGGTGGTTGTTAAGGGGCACCTGTGGCTCCCGGCCTCTAATTAAAGCTGAAAGCTTCCGGGATTTAGTCTATAATCTCAGGATAGAGGATCGAATATCGGTTCGGATTCCGTTGCTGTCCGAGCTGTGTTGTCTTGAGCTGAAAACGCTTCTTTCCTCGGTTTTGAGCTGATTCGGAGAGGGGGAGAGTCTAAAGGATATAAATGAGCGAGCGCAGGTATAGAGTTGTTGTGCATCCCGGCAGTGCCCATAAAGATGATTTTTTGTCGGTGAGTGTTTTACTTTCGACGTTTGATGTTGCCGTGGTTTACCGCCGCGAGGCAACCGCTGAGGATCTTGCCGATCCATTCACCTATGTCGTCGATGTCGGCATGGAATATGATGCCGGCAGACGTAACTTTGATCACCATCAGGACCCATCCCTGCCTTGTGCATTCCATCTGGTTATGGAATACCTCGGTCACCATGACAGTGCCATGTTGATGTTTGAATGGTACGCGCACATGAGCATGATGGATGTTCGCGGACCCTACAAGACCGCTGAACACCTTGGTGTCGATACCCGGGTGTTGTTCGCGGCCTCGTCACCGATTGATGGTTATATCCTGTCGCGGTTTTCCCGGGTTCGTGCCTTACGTAGGGGAGATATTTTTTATACCCTGTTGAAGGAGCTGGGGCACGATCTTATCGACATGATCGGGCTTAAAATGGAACGGCTTGAACGACTCAAGTCAGAAGCAAGGATTCTGCCGGTCAAACACCTCAAGGCGATTGTCAGCACAATTGATGACAACCCCAAACTCTCGATGGACAGATATCTCAGTTTTCTCAATGACGACAGTATCGCTATGAGTATCACCCCGTCCGCCCGCGGCGAAGGCTGGGAAATGCTGCGTTTGGGGGATAACATAAGTGTTGATTTTCGAACTGTGGCCGATAATCCGAAGATCAGGTTTGTGCATGCCAACGGTTTTGTTGCCAAAACCCGGTCACTTCTGCCGCTGGAGGATGCGCTCGAACTGGCAACCCAAGCGGTTTTGCTTCCCGCAGTTTCAACTGTTTGATAAATCCCCCTCGATCCCCCTTATTATAAGGAGGATCGAGGGGGATTTCTGCGTCTCAACCGCCCCTGATAAGCAGTTTGATGTACTGCAGCCGCTCGTAATCCGATGGGTTTTCACTGCGGGCCTGACTGAGCAGACCGCGGAAATCGCGGAGTTTCGTGTAGTTGTGCTCAGCCATCCAGCCTTGCATCTCCTCCAGCATGGCACCGATCTGCTCGACGCCGTTGAGGTAGAGGGTCGAACAGACCTGGGCCACTTTGGCTCCCGCCAGAATCGTTTTGATGGCGTCACGACCGTTGTGAATTCCGGTGCTGCCGGCCAGGTCGCAGGGAACCTTGCCCGCCAACAGCGACAACCAGCGCAGACCATAGTGAATCTCCTGCCGGGTGCTGAACGGGTTGCCGGGAACCAGTTCCAGTTTGTCGACGTCGATATCAAATTTGTAGAAACGGTTGAACAGCACCAGCCCATCGGCCCCATGCCAGGTGGTTTTGCCGATTTCCTTGTTTTTCCCGAACCAGCCGACACTGTAAGCAGGGGCTTCGGCACGGTCCCGGGTTAAACGATCGGCAAAATTTGCAAAAGACGTAAAGTAAGGGCCGACTTTGATCGCTATCGGGATTTTGACCCTGGTTTTGACCTCGTGCAGAATCCGTAAATGTTGATCGACGATGGTCGGACCTTCCTGCTCGGCCAGGGTCGGCATCAAGCCGATATTCAGCTCGATGGCGTCGGCGCCGGAGTTTTCGAGCTGACAGGCATAATCGGCCCAGCGTTCCGTGGAGATACAGTTGAGGCTGGCAAATATCGGCACATCAACCGCCTCTTTTGCGGCGCTGAGTAATGCTAAATAATCCTTCGGGCCGAGTTCCATACCGTAGCCCTGGATATAATCGTAAGCTTCTCCGTGACCGGGATAGTCGTCGGCATACTGATTTAAGGCCGATGTTTCTGCGGCAATCTGCTCTTCGAACAGCGATTTCAGAACAATCGCCCCGGCGCCGGCCGCCGCGCAGCTACGGACCCCGGCCAAGGATTTCGTCAGGCTGCTGCTGGCAATAACCAGCGGGTTGCGTAGTGGTATTCCCATGAAACTGGTCGATAAGTCCGCCATCATCGTCCTCCTTCCGCAGATTTTTAAACTGTCTTCCCCTATTTTAACAGAGAACTCGGTCAGTCAACGTATCGGGATGATTTATAAACTGCTATAATGGCGAACATGAAAAAACTTCACACCTTTTCTCTCTGGGAAAGCCCCCAAGCCGGCATGTTCAAGGAAATGCTGGCGCAGGAAGGAATATCCTGTCTGGTGAAGAACGACCGTTTGTCCTCAGCGATCGGGGAGATCCCGTTTATCGAATGTTTTCCTGAACTCTGGGTGATTGATGATGAAGCTTACCCCCGCGCCCATTTGTTGCTTGACGCCTGGTTGACGCCGTACAACAATCCGCAGGCGGAAGAACCCTGGATCTGTCCGGTCTGTGGTGAATCCTCCGAACCGCAGTTTTCCATCTGCTGGAATTGCTCTCGACCACGCGAATAGCGTATTTTTTCTGTTTATCCCTGTTATCGACCTGCCGAGACGTAGCTTCCACGCTTTATCGCTCGCCGGCCGCAGAATGAGCGTGTGAAAATTGTTGCATAGCTTTTCGGTCCTGTCTCTGGACAGAAAAACAATGGTCTAAAAGTTGGGTCAGGAAAAAAATTGTTTTTCGCGCCTGCCGTCAATTCTTTCTGATTTTTTGCCAGGCCAATTTTTAGCCTTTTAAACTTTCCTTTAATTTCAGTCTGTTAGCTACGTTGATTGAGGAAAAGAGACCGTC
The DNA here is from genome assembly GCA_013152145.1 of Deltaproteobacteria bacterium. Lineage (GTDB taxonomy): Bacteria > Desulfobacterota > Desulfuromonadia > Desulfuromonadales > Geopsychrobacteraceae > Malonomonas. The sequence continues at coordinate 1,791 of JAADGW010000256.1, read as the reverse complement.
ATTTAAGGATCTCCGAAGCAATGATCTCGGTGGGCACTCAATTATTTGTGTAGATCATTGTTTTATATGACTTTTTACGTAAAAAAAGGGGTTGACCTGAGGGTTGATGTGATTTATAGAAAAAAATAACATTAAGGGTGTCGTTGTCGCTCTGCCGCCATCGATCCCGAATCACCTCTCCCGAAGGAGTCTTTATTATGGAAGCACATCAGCATAATTTCGCCGTTCCGTGTCGTTGCGGTGGGCAGGCAAAAGTTTTTGGGCCGAGCGAATTTGCTCCCTCAAGCCATTGGGGAATTTACTGTTCGAAAAATGACTGTGATAAAATGGCTGCGGCCGACAGTCTGGATCTGGCGATTGAAATGTGGAATGAAGATCAGGTGATAGATATTTATTGAACAACGATTCCCCTCTGTTGAGAAAGAAAAGGGCGGTCCGGGTGGCCGCCTTTTCTTTTGTCGCTGGTTGTTCTTCCGGCTTTTTTTGAAAAGTGTTAGCATTAGCGGATTGCGATCTGATAATTCACCGTTAAAATGAAACGGTTCTATAATCCAACAGAGGCTGATTGCCACCAAGTCGCCAAGAACACCAAGAAACCTACCCCCGGGTTTTGACTCTCTTGGTGCTCTTGGCGACTTGGTGGCTAACGTCTTAGATTTCAGTCTTTTTTTAGGAAACCTTCTTTTGGGTTATAGATCCGAAATGAAATAACTTTTTTGCCGATAAAGTAGCCATGACGAACCAACAAAAATCTCCCGAAGCCATCTTTCTGCACGACTATCAAACCCCCGCCTATCTCGTCAAACAGGTGTATCTGGTCTTTCTGCTGGACGATTCTGCGACCCGCGTTCGCGCACAGCTGCAGATGTATCGTAACCCCGATCGCGATGGCCGTTCCGAACCGTTGGTGCTCGACGGGGAGGGGCTGCAGTTGCTTGCTATCAAGCTTGATGATAATGCTCTCGCGGCGAGCGACTACCGCCTTGATGCGGAACATCTGACGATTGTTGATCCACCGGAAAGCTTCCGTCTTGAGATTGAAACGCAACTCGATCCGGCGGGCAACACCGCGCTCGACGGGCTTTACCTGTCGAACGGTAATTTCTGTACCCAGTGTGAGGCGCATGGCTTCCGGAAAATTACCTATTATCCGGACCGGCCCGATGTTATGGCCCGGTTTCGGGTGCGGATTGAAGCCGACCGGAGCTACCCGGTATTGTTGAGCAACGGCAATCTGGTCAAGCAGGGAGAGCTGGCAGCCAACCGGCATTTTGCCGAGTGGGAAGACCCGTTTCCCAAGCCGAGCTACCTGTTCGCACTGGTGGCCGGCAAGCTGGTTTGTCTGGAGGATCATTTCACCACGGCTTCCGGTCGTGATGTGCTGCTGCAGATTTATGTCGAGGAGCGCAACAGCGATTATTGTGATCATGCCATGCGGTCGCTGAAAAAAGCGATGCAGTGGGACGAAGAGGTGTTCGGGCTGGAATATGATCTTGATCGCTACATGATCGTCGCGGTTGATGATTTTAATATGGGCGCGATGGAAAACAAGGGGTTGAATGTCTTCAATTCCAAGTACGTGCTGGCGCATCCGGCAACGGCAACGGACAGCGATTACCTGGGGGTTGAATCGGTCATCGCTCACGAGTATTTCCACAACTGGACCGGCAACCGGGTGACCTGTCGCGACTGGTTTCAGCTCAGTCTGAAAGAAGGGTTGACGGTCTACCGCGATCAGCAGTTTTCTGCCGACATGAACTCGGCGGCGGTCACACGGATTGATGATGTGCG
>JAADGW010000001.1 GCA_013152145.1 Deltaproteobacteria bacterium | reverse complement strand
TTCCACTGTCCGCTCCGGTCCCGATGAACAAACAGCTCAGGATCGTAAAGATCGAGTGAGCGCAGGTTGAAATCCCGCTGCAGCAGGTCGGCTCGCTCGAGGTCGAGAACCAGGGTTGGCAGGCGAAACAGCTCAGCCCCGTCCAGTGTCCGCAGGTCAACATCGGAAAGAGCCAGTTCGCCGCTGAGCAGCAGCTGTGGTTGTTCGGTGGCCGAAACCCGGTAACTCAGATCGATCTGGGTGTCGAGGACTCCCGATTTGACGTCCAGCGGCAGAGGAACCGGCGAGTGGAAGGCATAAAAAGCCAGGTCAATATCGTTCAACACCAGAGAAAGCGATGTTTCCAGCGATTGCTGAAACGGCTTCAGCTGTCCTTCGGCGCGGATTTCCGAACCGTTCAGCAACAGACTCAGCCGTGGTTTGACATATTTGTCGGTCAGATAGGGAACATTACCGATAAAAGGAACCGACAGTTCCAGTTCGGTGATCTGGTGATGTGATTTTTGGGCCGAGCGCTGATCGGTAAACTCGATCTTGCCGCCGTGGATGACAATGTTATTCAAAGAGAACAGCAGCGGCTTGCCCGGCTCCTCGGTAACCGCCTGCGGCTGCTCGCCGCCCAGGCGGGTCAGATCGGAAAAGTTGAATTGCTGTTTGCCGAGCAACTCAATATTGACGTAGGGATCGTCCAGCTCGACCCGATCGAGAATTACCGCCAGGTCGATAATCGAACGCACGCTGCCGGAGAGCATCAGGCGTTTAAAGGCAACAAACGGCCGAGGACTCCGTTGCTCGCTCAAGCTCACCCCTTCCAGTTCGACAGTCAGGGTAAAGGGGTTGAAAAAAGCCTTTTCAATGCTCAGGGTGCGCGTCGTATGTTTGGCAAACCAGCGGCTTCCTTGTGTCTTCAGCTGCCAGGGGACGACTACCATCGACAGCAGCAACAGGGCCACCATAACGCTGACGGTTATCACCGTATATTTTTTCCAGCGCGCCATAACAGGCTCCAATTGAATGGGAATGTGATTGAAGAGTTACGAAAAGTTTAGCATATCTACAAAAAAGCGGTGGGTGACCAACGGCGATTCGGCGAAAGACGGGCGGGAAAAGCGAATTCTGTTTGATGAGGGAGGGGAACATCGACCGCTGCTACGGTCCCTTATCTCAATCCGGTTTCCGGGCGGGCAGCAGCACTCGCTTTGGACCGGCCACGGCCAGCGCGAGTCCGCCGAGAATTGCGGCGGATGAGAGCAGCAGGCGGACGGACAGCAGCTCTGAGAGGAAGATTACCCCACCAATGGAGGCTAACACCGGGACCGCCAACTGTACGATTGAGATCCTGGTTGCGGTCATCCACCTCACCGCAGCATACCAGAGAGTGTAACCGACTCCGGACGCCAGCCCGCCGGACAGGATTGCCAGCAGGATGCCCCGGGAAGAAAAATGACTGTCCCTGAGGAAAAATAAACTCAGGACCGCCACAAACGGTAATGAAAGAGCAAAATTCATGGTTGTTTCAGCCAGGGGATTTACCGCACTGCGGCCCCTTAAACAATAGATCCCCCAAGAGATACCGGCGACTGCCATAAGCAGGGAACCGGTCAACGAGGGTGCCGCCAAACCTGGAAAAACCAGATAGACAAGGCCGCCGAAGGCCAGGGCGACACCGGCCGCTTCAGCCCGGCTGAGGCGCTCACCGGACAACAGCGCCGCAATGATGATCGTCAACTGCACCGCCCCGAACAGAATAAGCGCCCCGGTTCCGGTACTCAACGTTATGTAGGCGAAGGAAAAAGTCACCGCATAACAGAACAGCGCTGCCGCAGAGAGCCAGCTGCCGCGTGAGGTCACGGGAGTTTTTTTAGGGGATAATTTCAAGACCAGGGCCAGGACCAGGGCACCGGAAATCAGCCGGATGATGGTAAAGCCGGCCGCGTCGATGTCGCCCCCTCCCAGCGCCAGCCGACAAAGGACAGAGTTGCCGGCAAAGGCAATAAGGGCACAGGCCGTATAAAACAGCACGATCAGGCTGCTGGGCTCATCGCTGCGACTTTTCAATCTTCACTCTGTTTCAGCATAACGACTACGATTGAATGCAAGGGAGTTACTTATGGCCGCAGCGCCGCACGATCGAGCGTTTGAACCTCACCGCCGGATAACCGAAGCAACGCTGTCCCCGACAGTCTAACACTCCGATTAAGCAACGGCCATGTTTACTTGGTACCCCTACTCCGGACAGAAACCACTTACATCGTTGTCACCGCCTCAACGGGAGATAATACCTTTTGCTCATCGCGTCGGTTGGTGACGAAGATCCCGATCAGAGCGAACAGCCCGATGGTATGGACCCACCATGCTGCGGGCCAGAGCAGTGCGCCGGCACAGCCGAGTGTCAACAGGCGGATGAAAAAGCTCAGCCGGGTTTCCATGAACCCTTCCAGCCCGGCGGCAAAGGCATAAAGGCCGAACAGAGCGAAAAAGAAAATTGTAAAATCATCGAACCAGGAGCCGCCGATAAAGGGGGTGTAGGCAAACAGCAGCGGGATGATATACAGTCCTTTGGCCAGTTTCCATGACTGGAAGCCGGTGGCCATCGGTTTGGTCCCGGCGATCGCAGCACCGGTAAAGGCGGCCAGTGCAACCGGCGGGGTGACGTTGGAATCCTGACTCAGCCAGAAGACGATCAGGTGCGCCGAAAGCAGGGCGAAAGTCAACGTGTGAGGACTGAGGACCGCTTCACGGACCATGCTGGCCATGTCGATCGGGATGGCATCGACGATCGATCGCGCTGCTGCGTAATTCATCGGGTTACCGATCTCCGCCAGATGCTCGGGGGACGCAATCATGAAGATGGCCTTCGCGGCTTCGGGAATCTGGCCGTGAACCAGGGCGTCGACCAGCAGGTTGTTGGAGATCAGGGCCTGCAGTGCCGGGGCCGAAAGAGTGCCGAGTACGATATAGGCGGCGGTGACCGGTAAGCCCATGCCGAGCACCAGCGAGGCCAGGGCGATCAGGGCAATGGCGATCACCAGGCTGTGCCCGGCCCACTGGTTGATCATCAGCGAGAAGGTGTTGCCGATCCCGGCGGTGGCAATGACATTGACGATCAGACCGACCGAGCAGAGCAGGATGGCGGTCATCACCATATTTCGCGCGCCCATCGCCAGCGCCTCGATAATCGCCTTTGGTCCCATGCGGTTGGGACTGAACCAGGATGCGACAATCACGGCAATAATACTGATTCCGGCGGCGTAGGTCGGGGTAAAACCGTAAATCAACAGGCCGATCAGGACACCGATCGGCAGCAGGAAGACGACCCCGCCCCGTTTAAAGACCTCAATCGCCGAGACCTTCTCGGTATCAAGTGCATCGACGTGGCTGCGCTTGGCCTCAATCCGCACGAAGAAACCGACGGTGGCAAAATAGAGGATCGCCGGCAGGATACTGACCATCACGATAATGTTGTAGGAAATCTGCGTGTAGGTCGCCATAACAAAGGCCCCGGCACCCATGATCGGTGGCATCAGCTGTCCACCGGTCGAGGCCGCCGCTTCAACCCCGGCGGCAAATTTAGCCGGAAATCCGGCACGCTTCATCAGGGGAATGGTGATGACGCCGGTCGAAGCGGTGTTGGCGACCGCCGAACCGGAGATGGTCCCCATCAGCCCTGAAGCCATCACCGCAACCAGACCGGGGCCGCCGACCATCCGCCCGGCGACCGCCCGGGCCAGGTCGATGACGAACTCTCCGGCACCGGAACGGAGCAGGAAGGCACCGAAAAGGATAAACATGAACACATAGGTGGACGATATCCGCGCGATAGTGCCGAACAGCGCATCGTCGCCGTAGATGCTGCGGAAGAGGATCGTTTCCGGGCTCAACCCGGCAAACTTGAAGACGCCGCTGACATATTGTCCCCACCAGACGACGTAGGTGAGAGCGATAATGATCAGCACCGGGATGAACCACCCGGCCACCCGGCGGGTGAGTTCCAGGGCACAGAGAATCAGAATGACCCCGGCGATCCATTCGGCAGGCGCCAGCCGCACGCCGCGGGCGTAGATGGCGTCTTCCATGGCGATCAGGTAGATGGCCGAGCCTGCGGCAAGCACACCGAGCAGGATATCCAACAGGCGCCAGCTGATGGAGGCATTTCTGCGCAGCGGGTAAATCAGCGATGCCATCAGGGCAAACCCGGAAAAATGCAACGCATTCTGCCAGAGGGTCGGCAGCACGGTTATGACGTTAAACCAGATATGCATCAGGGAGATGGCCACGCCGAGGATGATCAGTACCCGAGAGGTCTGTTGTTGGTTGTCAGTTTCGATTCCGGTCATGGCCATCTCCTTCAAATTGGAAAAAACTGCCCGACTGCCGTGAACAGCGCAGTCGGGCCGGGTCTTTCAGTTACTTCGCGATCAGGCGGGCAGGGATCTTGATACCGACCTCCCGGTAGTATCTGGCGGCGCCTGGATGCAGCGGCAGCGGTAGTCCGGCGATCGCTTTTTCAATCGCCATCGCTTTGGTGGCACCATGAATGGCGTTGAGGAAAGGCAGGTTTTCATAGATGGTTTTCGTGATCTGGTAAACGGCGTCTTCATCCACATCACCGCGGACGGCGAGGAAGTTCGGCTGAGCGATGGTTTTTATCTCCTGGGTTTGATTGGGGTAAGTGCCCGCTGGAATAATGAAGCGGGTCCAGAGATGCATGCCGCCATCAGCTTTTTTCATCTGCGCGTCGGTAAAATCGAGAACCTTGATATCGTTCCCCATGGATGCCATCGCTTTGGTGACGGCACTGACCGGGACCCCGGCCGGAGTTCCCATGCCGGCCACCTGACCGTTCTGCAGGGCGTCGGCGGAAGGCCCGTAACCGACATAAACCAGATGGTAATCCTTCTTGACATCAGCTCCGAGGTTGGTCAGTAAGACGGTGTTGGAGCCGAGGGTGCCGGAATTTTTCTTACCCAGGGCCATCGACTGCCCCTTCATGCCGAGCAGGTCGGACACGGTGCCGGTTTTAACGAACTTCTTGTCGATCGTAAAGTGCTCAACGTTTTGCCAGAGCATGGTCACCGAGCGCAGATTTTTTTGCGGCCCTTCAGACTTGAGCGGTCCGGTCCCTTTCCAGGCATACACGCCGTAAAGCCCCTGGAGAATGGCAAACTGAACCTCATTGTCGCGCAGCAGCTTGATATTTTCGCCCGAACCGGCCGAGTTGATCGCCGACATGCCGATCTTCTGCTTCGGTTGGAGTTTGACCTTGACCAGCGTCGACAAGGCAACCCCGACCGGGTAATAGGTGCCGCCGGTGGAAGCGGTCGCCATCAGGTAACTGCGCTCGGTCACGGCCTGGGCGGTAGAAATGGAGCCGAACAGTAAAGCCACTGCTGCCACGATAAATAAACATCATTTGCTTGATCCGCATCATCATCTTTTGACCTCCTCGATTATAGTTATCCGGAATGGATACTGGTCCCTGTGGTGCGATGAAAAATTAAATATCGCAAGGGCTGTGCCAGAAATGATTATAGCGAGAAGACCCGGTTTCTCTTTGTTGTCGGGGCGGATTTCAGCAATATTCTGCTGAAAAAACCGGGCTGTTCGGCAAGATCTTGCCGAATTGGATCAGGTAAAGTCTTTTCTCTCCAGCTGGTGGCGTGCCATTTTTTCATTCAGGGTTCTCCGCGGCAGACGGAGTTCTTCCATGACGGCCTGAACGTCTCCCTGGTGTCGGCTCAGTGCCTGCTCCAGCAGGATACGTTCATGCTGCCGCAGCAACTCCTGCAGAGAAGAGGAGTTCGCCGTCGTGGACAAATCGTCGGAGTTGCCGAGAATCGTTGGCGGTGGGCAGGGAAGAGAGCACAAAGCGTTCGGCGACATTTTTCAGTTCGCGGACATTGCCCGGCCAGTTATGGGCCATCAACCGGTTGGCGGCTGCCGGCGGCAGCGATACCGCCGGGCGCTGGTAGCTGGCAGCGGCCCGGGTGACGAAATAGTCGAACAGCAGCAGAATGTCGGCACCCCGCTCGCGCAGCGGCGGCACTCGCAGTTCGACGACATTAATCCGGTAGTAGAGATCTTCGCGGAAACGCCCGGCAGAACATTCTGCCAGCAGGTCAGTGTTGGAGGCGCTGATCAGCCGGATATCGATCGGCAGCGGTTCATTGCTGCCGATGCGGACGATCTCCCGTTCCTGCAGAACCCGCAGCAGTTTGACCTGCAGCGGCAACGGCATACTGCCGATTTCGTCGAGAAACAGGGTTCCGCCCTGAGCATACTCGAAACGGCCGATGCGGCGGCGGTCGGCACCGGTAAAGGCACCGCGCTCGTGGCCGAACAGTTCGGATTCGACCATATTTTCCGGGATCGCGCCGCAATTGACCGCGACGTAACGGTTGTCATGCCGGGTGCCGAAATCGTGCAGGCAGTGAGCGACGACTTCTTTGCCGGTACCGGTTTCCCCCTGGATCAGCACCGGGGCCTCGGTCGCAGCGATATCGAGGATCTCCCGGTGCAGGCGGCGCATTGCCGGACAATTACCGATCAGCCGTTGTTCGATGTTGCGGCTGCCGTTCAGGCGCCGTCGCAGGTCACGATTTTCCATCACCAGCCGCCGCTTCTCACTGGCCCGCTGGATAATCTCGAGCAGCCGCTCCGGTTCGAACGGTTTCTCCAGAAAATCGTAGGCCCCCTGGCGCATCGCCGCAACCGCCATCCGGACATCACCGTGGGCGGTAATCAACACCACCGGCAGGTCCGGGTCAAGGCGGTTGAGACGGGCGAGAAACTCCATCCCGTCCATCTTCGGCATTCTGATATCGCTGACGACCACACCCTCCAGCTCCGGATCGAGTTTCGCCAAGGCACTGGGCGCATCACAAAACACCTCGACCTGATAACCGGCCAGCTCCAGCCACTGCGCCGTCGCTGCCCGTAGATCGGCATCATCATCAACCAGATAGACTTTGCTGTACGTACCGGTCATCCCTCTTCTCCTGTATCTTCTGTCGCCATAATCGGCAGCCGAACGATAAAACTGGCTCCACCTTCCGGGTTGTTGACCACACGAATGGTGCCACCGAGATCGGTGACAATGCGATAGCTGATCGACAGGCCGAGCCCCAGCCCTTCACCCACCTCCTTGGTGGTAAAAAAGGGGTTGAACAGTTCCGCCAGATGTTGTTCCTCGATCCCGTGACCACTGTCGGCAATGCTGATTTCGACGAGCTGTCCGGCTGTTGTGACCTTGATGTCCAGTCGCCGCCGCGCACTTCCGCGCATGGCGTCGGCGCCATTGTGGAACAGATTGACCAATACCTGCTCAAGACGATTGCGGTCGGCACAGATTGCGAGCGGTTCCACCGGCAGCTGGGTTTCGACCTCGATATCGACCTCGAGCAGCAGGGGTTTAATCATCGCCAGCGCTTCGTTGAGGCAGTCCTGGACCAGCACCCGCTCACTCTGGCGCGGCGTTTTGTAGGCAAAAATCTTCAGTTGAGCGGTGATCGCAGCCATGTGGTCGGTGATGCGGCTGATCGAGGCGAAGCTCTCCCGGGCCTTCTCGATATCCTGTCGGTCGAGCAGCAGGCGGCCGCTGGCAGCGTGGGTGCGCATCGTCGAAATCGGTTGATTCAGTTCGTGAACGATCCCGGCCGCCATCTGCCCGAGAGCGGCCAGTTTGCTGCTCTGCACCAGTTCGGTCTGAGCATCGCGCAGCGCTTGTTCGGTCCGGCGATGCTCTTCGATTTCTTCCTGCAGACGCAGGTTGACCGCCTTGATCGCCTCCGCCTTGCGTGCTTCGTGGCGTGACAGCTGTTTCTGGCGTCGTTCCCGTGCGTACATCCCGAGGGCCAGCACCAGCAGCGACAGCACCGTGCCGATGGTGATCACCGCCAGGGTTCGCTCATAAACCGGGGCCAGCGGAGTCAGGTGGTACAGCGTCCAGTCGAGACCGGGGATCGAGCGGGAGAGCATCAGGTAACTGAGTTTGTCGGCGTGAACGATCCACTGATCATCGCCCAGCTGTTGCTTGATCTGCAACGGTACCAGGTCGAGGGGTTGGTTGCCGTATTGCCGCCCGGCGCGGATCCGCTCGCGTTGCTCAGGAGAGAGCGGCGCCAGGGTGTGATATTTCCAGTCTTTGCGGCTGGAGAGGAAGAGGACGCCGTTGGCATCACTGACCAGGACGGTTTCGCCCCCCTCGCGCCAGTCGTCCTGCAGCGGATCGAGGTCGACCTTGACGACCACCACGCCGAGAAAGCGGCCGTTGCGACGGACCGGGTGGGACATGAAAAAACCGGGCTGACCGGTGGTGACGCCGATGGCGAAAAATAATCCTTGGCGCCCCTCTTTAGCCGCCGTGAAATAAGGGCGGAAGCCGTAATTCTGACCGACGTAACTGAGCGGATCACGCCAGTTGCTCGAGGCCAGGGTCTTGCCCGTGACATCCATAACATAGAGCGCCTGGCAGCCGGCTTCACGATTCAGATCCTCAAGGTAGCGATTGATCTGTTGCGGTGAAACCCGTGTTTCAAGCAGGTTCTGTACCGCGTTGTTGCTGGCCAGAACATACGGCAGATAGGCATAGCGGCTCAGCGCCCCGCGCAGTGTCCCGGTGTAGAGGGCCAGACGTTCTTCGCCGGTTTTGACCAGCGATTCCAGGCCGACAGCGTAAGTCCAGCGGCCGGCCTGCCAGACCACCCCGGTGGCGACACACAGGCCGACCACCAGCATCCACCAGGGGATCATATGTTTGATAAAACGCACCATGTTCAGTTCTTTCGTTTGCAGTTCGCTGCTGACTACTCTAGCAAATAGGTTGCCAGTTTTTCTCCGTCCACCGGTTTAACGGTCGGGACTTTTGATTTTCAGGGTCTGGAGAAACGCCCTCCACTGTTGCCAGTAGCCCTCGCCGCCAACATCGTAGGTATCGTTATGTCCGGCGCGCGGGATGGAGTAGAACCGCTTCGGTTGCGGTGCTCGCTCGAACAGCTCTATGCCCATCCACTGTGGAACGATATCATCCTGCTCACCATGAAAGATCAACAGCGGTACTTTAAGTTGAGCAATCTTCGCCAGGTTGTCGTAGCGAGCCTCCAGCGCCCAACCGGCCAGCAGCCAGAGCAGCGGGTAGTGATGCTGTCCCATCGCTTTGATCGAGGTGAAGGGAGATTCGAGAATCAGCCCGGCGGGCGGGCGCTCCAATGCCAGTTGCAGGGCGACCCCCGCGCCGACCGAACGGCCGAAGTAGATCATTTTCTCGGGCGGCCAACCTTTTTTTTGCAGCCAGTTCAACGCACCGCGCATATCGCTGTAGGTACCCTGCTCGTCGGCTTTCCCCTCGCTCTGCCCGTAGCCGCGGTAATCGAAGATAAACACCGCCAACCCCAGTTTGCGCAGCAGCCGCAGGTTGTCGACCCGGTGGGAGATGTTACCGGCATTGCCATGGCAGAAGAGCACCAGCGGTTGACCGGCCGCACCCGGCAGATACCAGCCGTGCAGCCGGGTCCCATCCTCCGCCGTAAAGAAGACATCCTCAAACTCCAGACGCATGGTTGCCGGGGTCATCACGACCTCCGAGTCGGGAAAGTAGAGGAACATATGCTCCAACGCGGCACAGACCGATGACGGCAACAGCAGGCTGCTGAACAGCAGCGGTAAGGTTTTTAAAAAGGTTGTCCTTCAGTCTCATCAGCAGCTCGCTTCGCAACGGAAAAAGACAGGCATGTCGGCGGTCCCGCAGCATGGCTGTCGCTCTCTATTGTAACAGAGAGTCACGAACTGCTGAAACCGGTCTGCAACGCCGCCGGGCGGGAAACATTGACCGGCCAATTCATCCAGGGCCTGATCCAGATTGCCGCCGCTCAGCTCAAGCGCTTCATGCAGGAGCCGCAAGGCGCACAACTGCTTACGGAACGGGGGATTGCCGGTCTGTCAGTTGCTGAAGGGATTTATCTCGGGATCGAGATTGCACCTTTGATTGCCGAGGCCGAACGCTGCCTGCCTGCACGAAGATCGCGGTGAATTTCCACGCATCCGGTTGATTTTTTAGCGGCCGGAACCAACAGCTTTACTGGTAGGAGTACGATGCTTATCAGGGAGAAGAGCTTGGTAGAAGATTGATACTGATCAGTTAATTTTTTGGCGGAGGTAGATGGGAATCGAACCCACCCGGGACGGGATACGCCCCACATCGGTTTTGAAGACCGTGAGCATCACCAGAACGCTGACTACCTCCGTAATCATATTCGGATTTAATGATCTTAACGTTTCAGCACAAGGGTTACAACCAGAAAATCAGTGGTGTCGGTAACACGTAAACTGTCCGGGTTTGTAGCACAACGTCTGTCCGGTCCATGATGCTTCTCAGGAGAACCCTGAGGCCGACAGAAGTGACGGCAGCAAGAACCGAAAAATGTATTTTGACGCAACCTTCAGTCTCTGGACGACTCATTTTCGAACTGCTCAGGACCGTTCTTTTGTCGTCCAGATAAAAATCAGCGGGATAAAAACCAGGGTCAGAAAAGTACCGACCAGTAGTCCGCCGATGGCGACTGCACCAAGGGGGGCCAGCCGTTCCAGGCCGATGGCCGAACCGAGAGCGACCGGCAGCATTCCGGCGGCGACAGCAAAGGCGGTCATCAGCACCGGCCGGGTTCGGATACGGATGCTTTCAAGCATCGCTGCTCTTTTGTCCATCCCCTCGGCGATTTTTTCCTGGGCGAAGTGGATCAGCAGAATCGCGTTGTTGACGATAATTCCGGAGAGCAGAATAAAGCCCATCATCGCCGGCATTGAGACGTGATAATTGAGCAGCAGCAGAATCCAGGCAGCACCGATAATGGTCAGCGGGATCGAGAGGATGATCATCAGCGAAATCCGGACCGAATCGAAAAAGGTGATCAGGGTGAAAAAGATCAAAATAATCGCAAAGCCGATCGCCCCGACCATCCGCCCGGCTGAATTGTTGAATTCTTTGATGTCACCGACCTGTTCCATGCTGACCGATGGCGGCAGCGTCGTCCCGGCAAAGTTTTCTTCGAAATTCTCCATAATGTGAGAGATCGCGGCCTTCTCACGAAAACCGTAGACGTTGAGGGTGTAGTTAAGTCCTTCCCGGGTGATGACGCCCGGCTCCAGGTCACGGGTGACCGTCGCCAGGGCACCAAGGGGAATCTTTGCCCCCTGGGGGGTATCGATCAGGAGATTGGAGAGCAGCCCCAGCCGGTCGCGTTGGGCTGCCGGCAGCCAGACCCTGACGCCGAAGTCGAGGCTGTTGACGGCCGGAAAACTGGATACCAGCGCACCACGCAGCAGCGCTTGCAACTGCGTGGTAATCTCTGAATTTTTCAGTCCATAACGGGCTGCTTTTGCCCGGTCGATCTGCAGATTGTAGATTCGCTTATCGATATCCCAGGTTCTGGACACCGAGACGATGCCGCGGGTTTTGTAAAGCGCCTTTTCCACCTGCCGACCGGCCAGCACCAGATCATCGAAATCGGACCCGGAAAGCAGAATATCAATATTGGCGCGGATGCTTGAAAGGGCGGTCGCCCCGTAATCGACAACCTCCAGCTGTTTGATATTTTCGATCTCGGCCAGTTGCTTACGCAGCCGACGTTCAATCTCCCAGATGGTTTCTTTACGTTGGTAACGGTTGACGTAGCTGGCGGTCACGGCGATATGATCGCTGCCGGAACCGCTGCCGATACTCAACACCCCGGCCTCGCTGCCGATTGCCGAAGAGAGATAATCCAGCCGGCCATTCTCGGCAATAATCCGGTTCACTTCCGTAACGATCTGCTGGCTGGCGGCAATCGGCAGATTCGGGTCGGTGGTGATACTGATCCGTACTCCGCCGGTATCCATCGGCGGCATCAGCTCCCGGCCGACGGTCGGCATCACCAGTTTGACACTGACGATAAACAGCAACAGCAGAATGACGAAATAGAGTGTGGCGACAGTTTTCCGCTGCAGAGCGATATCGACCACTCTGCGGAAAAAGCTTTGTATCGCCGCGTTGGCCCGGCTGGTGATGTGGTGGAAAAAAGCTTCGACCGCCAGCAGCCACGGTTGTTTGAGGGTCAGAATTTTCAGCGACAGCAGTGGCACCGCGGTAATTGAAATGAAGTACGAAGCGGCCAGTGCCAGCAGCAGGGTGGAAGTCAGCGGCCGGAATACGGTCTGTGGGTAGCCGCCGACAAACAGGATCGGCGCCAGCGCAATCATGGTGGTGACGGTACCGGAGAGATCGGCAAACATAATCTCTTTGGTGCCGTCCATGACCGCTTTGTGGATTTCCGAGCCCAGCTCCCGGTAGTGGCGTTCGATATTTTCCATCACGACCACGGCATCATCGAGCAGCAGTCCCAGCGCGAGAATAATCCCGGTCAGGGTGACGACGTTGAACTCAATACCGACCAGCCACATCAGGGCCACGGTAGAGGCGTAAACCAGCGGAATAGTCACCAGCACCACCAGCACCTGTCGGAAGCTGGCCAGAAACAGGAACACCACAAAGGTCGACATGAGGATGGCGTCACGCAGCGATTCAAACATGTTGTCGGTCGACTGAACGATGGTGTCTTTCTGGGTATCGGTAATCTCAAAATTCAGTTGCGGGTAGATTGCCCTGATTTTGGCGAGTTCTGCTTCGACCCCCTCGACAGTGCGGATCACATCGCTGTCGAGACCGCGTTGCACGGCCAGAGCAATCGCCGCTTTGCCGTTGCCGTAGTAGGCGGCGCTGTTTTCATAATGGCCGAAATAGATCTCGGCGACATCGGCCAGAGTGACATCGGCGCTCAGGCGCAGCGCCTTCAGCCCCTCGATCGTCTCTTCCCGGGCCGGTGACTTGAGCAGATAGCGGCTCTGATCGCCGCTGATGAAACCGATGGCATAATCACGATTGTTGGCCTGCAGAACCGCCAGTACGGTCCCGATCCCCTGTCCGTAGCGATCCAGTTTCTGCTTGTCGACGATGATCTGCAGCTCTTTTTGGTAGCCGCCGAAAACATCGACATTGGCCACGCCGGGCAGCTTGATCAGTCGCTGTTTCAGCTTATGCTCGGCCAGCTGGCGGATATCCTCCAACGGCATGTTCTGCTTGGGGCTGACGGCGATCACCACCACCGGCGCGGTGGCGGCAGAGATTTTATGCACCTGCGGTTCAAGAATGTCACTCGGCAGGGATGAACGGATCTTGCCGAGGGAATTATTGACATCACTGGCGGCCATCTCGAGGTCTTTGCTGTATTCAAATTCGGCCCGGATTACCGAAACCTCATCGATGGTGGTCGAGTAGACCCGGCGAATTTCCCCCAGAGTGTAGAGTTCCTCTTCGACCGGAACGCTGATATTGGCAGCGATGGTTTTGGCCGAGCCCCCCGGCTGCACGATGACTACCGCAATCTCGGGATAGTTTGACTCGGGGAACAGCTTGCGGTCGAGCTTGTTGTAACCAAGGATGCCGAGCAGCAGAAACAGGGTTAGAAACGAATAGATGAAATAGGGCCGCCCCAGCAGCCGTTCAATCCAGCGGTTATTCATCTTTCAAGCCCGGAATAATTCTGACCCGGCCGTAACCGGGCAGCAGGCTCAGTTTGGCCTCGGCCGCCAGCGCTACCGGTTGGGTCGGACAGGGTTCCAGCAGCGCAAATTCAGCATTTTGTGCCTGAATACTGACCGGCAGCTCGGTAAAATGATCATTCTGATACTGCATCACGCTGACCCCCTGTGCTCGATGCAGCAGGGCCTGAATCGGCAGGACACAGCCGGTGGCAGTTTTTGTCACGACCTCGATGCTCAGATAGCTGCCGCCGGGGAGGTCGAACCGCTGCTCCGGGGTGACCTCCGCAACCGCCAGTCCGTTTTTGGCATCATTGTAAAGCCGGGAAATCAAGCCGGTTTTTATCCCGTCGCGCAGGACCTTCTGACCCAGCTGTATCGCTGCCGTTTCCGGCACGAAGCTGAAGGTGAGTTTCTGCGGCAGGGAATTGAGCATGAGGATGGGCCGGCCCGGTACCGCCAGATCGCCCTGATGCAGAAAAATCGTCCCGACGATACCGGCAAAAGGGGCCCTGATATCCAGATACTCGAGCTGATTCTGCAACCCGCTGATCTTTTGCTGTAAATCCTGCACTGCTGCGGTCGCCGCACTGCTGGCAACCTCTGAGGACTCAAGTTTTTCGTGGGCGAGGCCACCGGCCTGAAACAGGACCCGATTGCGTTGATACTGCGTCCGGTTGTAATCGAGCTGTTTGGTGGCCGCAACCAGCTGGGCCTGCAGTCCCTTGATGCCGGCAACGATTTCCTGATCGTCGATCTGAAGCAACCGGTCGCCCGGTTGAACCTGCTGGCTTTCATGGACTGCCAACCGACCGATCCGACCGGAGAACTTTGACGCGATCGCAGCGCTTTTGGCTGCCTGAAGTTCAGCCAGAAAGCTGCTGGTCTGCGAGATGGTCCGGGTCTCCGCCCGGGTGGTCCTGACGGAATGGGTCATCGGCACTGCAACCGGAGTGTCGGCAATTTCTTGCTGCCGTTTTTTTAACAGCAGTACGGCCGCCACAAGCAGGGCGACGAGCAGCAGAAGAAGGAAGAGTCGTTTTTTCATCGGTTTTCTCCGCTCTCAAGCAGATAATCGAGCTGAAACTGGGCGGTTTTATAAGCGTATCCAGCAGCGATAAAACGGCTCTCGGCCAGCCGGTTACGTGCCCTGGCGTAGAGCAGGTCATTGATCGGTGCGGCCCCTTGTTTAAAACGGACCTCTTCTATTGCTGCAGTTTCCCGGGTCATATCGAGTTCGGTCCGTGCACTCCGGTAATTACTGACGGCAGTATTGATTCTGGTCACCGCTTCTTTGATGGCGCGTTTCAGTTCAAGTTCAGTTTTGGTTTGTTCGTAGCGGCTTTGTTGCTCAACAATCCGGGCTTTTTTCAGTTTGGCCCGAGTGCTGCCGAAATCAAAAATATTCCATTTCAGATTCAGTCCCAGCTGCCAGACGTGCTGATTATTCCAGTCGCCACTGTTGACATGGCCGCTGTTGTTGGGGCCGAAATTCTGTCCGTAGGCGGTATTCAGGACAATTTGCGGATAAAGGGCCGCAGCAACCTTATCAACCAGTTTCGCATTTTTATGGAGGGTCAGCCGGGCGGCCCGCAAGCGTTCTGATTCACCCAACCGATCGGTAAAATGGTTCTGCACCGGCTGAATCGATTCGGGCCGCAGCTCAATCTTCTGCAGGATCGGCAGTTGCTCGAGGTTGAGCAGGCTGGCCAGTGATGTGCGCAAAATACTGATATTTGCCCTGATCTGTGTCCGGCCGGCCCGGGCACTCTCCAGATCTGCTGCCGCTTTCAGTTGATCGATCCGTGCTTTTTTCCCCAGTTGCAGCTCCCGGGTCACCTCAGCATACAGCCGTTGCAACGACTCAACATAAGCTGTCTGCGCTTTTTCCTGCTGACGTAGCGACAGGATATTGACGAAAAGTGTTTTTACGTTGTAAATCAGCTGTTCTCTGCTCAGCTTCAGAGTGGCTGCGGCAAACTCTTTCTGCAGGGCAGCAATTTCTACTGCCCGGGTCTGTGCAAAGCCGGTAAACAGCGGGACTTCGTAGACAAATCCAGAGGTAAAAAGATCCTCCGTCGTTGGTACCGCAGCCGGATTGGTGGCAATTGATCCGGGAGTCAGAGGGGCCAGAGTGCGGGGCAGGTTGTAGCGGGTGTAGGAAGCCACGAAATCGAGTCTGCCGAACTTCAGCGCCTTCTGTTCGGTCAGATCGTTCCCGGCGAACTGCAGCCCCAGCTGTTGTTTCTGCAGCTCCGGATTGTTCTGCACCGCCAGCTCAACGCACTGGTCAAGCGTAAAAGCCTGACTTTGTGTTGCCGGAGACAGCATCAGGAGGAGACCGAGAAGACACAAAAACGAAAAATAATTTGACAGTTTCATCATAATTTCTCAGCTGGGCGCAGTTGTTATCAACCCGCAGGCAGTTAGTCCCTGAAACATTTCGTTGGTCAGAAACAGCTGTTTGTTTACGTTGGATCTCCGGTGTTTCGATGAAAATAGGTGGTTTCTCACGGGGTGTTGATGATGCCGCGCCGGTAAATGATAAAAACCTTCGGCGCATTCTGCCGGATCTGACCGACATCCCCCGCCAGCAACGACTGCATCACCAATCCCTGAATGGTACCGATAAACAGATTCGCCGCTGCTTCCGTATCGAGAGAAGGGTCCAGCTCTTTGCGCATTTTTCCATCCTCAATCAGCTGACGCAGCCGCTCGGCATAAAGCTTGATAAGGGTCTGCACCATACGCTTGGAAGCTGTTTCTTCGGCCCGTTGCAGTTCGCCGAACAGTATACGTGGCACCCCCGGCCGTTCGATGACAAATTCAACGTGAGTCATGAATACGGCCTCCAGCGCGGTCAGTGGTGATGATGCCGCCTGTATCGCTTTATCCACCCGGGCCAGCAGCCGTTCGCCCACCCACTCCATCACCGCCTGCAGGATCGCACCCTTGTTGGGAAAGTGTCGAAACAGGGCGCCCTGGGTCAGACCCATACGTTTAGCAATTGCCGCAGTCGTGATATCGCTCGGGTTCTGCTCAGCCGCCAGTTCGACCACGGCTTCAACGGTTATCGCGCGACGTTCTTTTGCCGGAAGGTGCTTGTTATGGGGATTCATAAGATTCCTCAAAAAGATAGTAATTGATTACTCACTAAGTCTATCGGTAGTTTATCATCTGTGTCAAGCCTGTTTGGCGACAATTATAGATAATCGAGAACTGAACGGACGTTCATGGCGAGTGGCCGCATCTTTTGTGCCACACTGGGAACCTCTTTGGCCTTGATAAGCCCGTCCACAAAGCATCTGAGCCGCCCTCTATTTCCACCTCGACAGAATGGTTTCAATCCACGCCCCCGGGTGGGGGCGACGGCATGTGTTTTTTGACATTTCCAGGGCCGGAAAGTTTCAATCCACGCCCCCGGGTGGGGGCGACCA
>JAADGW010000253.1:7487-8170 GCA_013152145.1 Deltaproteobacteria bacterium | reverse complement strand
CATAATCGGTTGATAATTCTGATACATGATCATCGGATTATAGCGGGG
Source organism: Deltaproteobacteria bacterium (assembly GCA_013152145.1). Taxonomy (GTDB): domain Bacteria; phylum Desulfobacterota; class Desulfuromonadia; order Desulfuromonadales; family Geopsychrobacteraceae; genus Malonomonas. The sequence continues at coordinate 8,122 of JAADGW010000253.1, read as the reverse complement.
GATGACACCGAAGTAGATGACCGGTTTTTCAACGGCCCAAACCGGTGAGACCTGGCAGAGGAGCAAGATAAAAACAAAAAAGAATCGAAAAGTTAAGCGGCTGCAACACATAAGATCCGAGCCTTTGCCTTGTCGATAATGAATCCGTTCATGCGGATATAATATTTCAAATCGGCAGAAAAGAAAAGCCTTTTTAATGTTTCCGACAAGCACGCAACCGGGCTTTCAATCGAAGCAGTTCTCAATGAACAAACGCGTTGCGATTAACAGTTTCAGCGATACGCCTACTACACTAGTCATAACAGCTTCGGATCAAGCCCATAACGCTGTTTTGAGCGAACTTTTTTCTGCTTTTCAAATAAAAAAGCAGCTTTTTTCTTGTGCCGCCAAAGTCTTCTGTGCGCTACTTTCTTTCATGAAGAAGACGGGCAGTCATCCAGACATGTTTCTGAGCAAAAACAAACGGCTTTATTTTGACCTCATCAACCGGGTTGTTGATGCCGAAGTCACGCAGTTGCCAATCGCTGAGGACAGTGCGCGACGGTACGGGGTCAATGTCAACACCGTCAAGGCGGTCTACACGTCGCTGGCTGAAGAAAAATTTATCGAGAGCAGAAGAAAGTCGGGCAGCCGCA
>JAADGW010000253.1:0-7390 GCA_013152145.1 Deltaproteobacteria bacterium | reverse complement strand
AAAGAACAGATTGCCCTGTTGATGGCCGCGCTGGCCGAATATGCCCACAGCGACGGCCACATTATCTACACGGAAAAAGATTTTCACGAACTGCAGATCGGCAAGCAGGAGTTGGAACTGGCTCTCGGGGTGCCGATCACGCCCTGTTATATGGATGATGTCATCGAATCGCTGCAGGCCGGACAATTTAACGCCGACCTGATCATCACCACCTTTTTTTGCGAAAGTCGGCTGCGCGATGCCGGGATCAACTGTCCGCTGATCCCGCTGCGGATCACCCCGCCGATGGAGCAGTTGCTGAATTTTGCCCTGATTCCCCGACACACCCAGATTACCCTGGCGGCAATTTCAAGGCATATCCGCAACCGGATCGTCAAAACTTACCCGAATATTGTCAAGGATTTCCCCAACTTCCGAATCTACACCCTCAACGAGATCCTGACTGACCCGAAACTGATTAAACATACCCAGATCCTACTGACCTTCAAACAGACCTACCGGGATAACGAAGAGCTGTTTCAGCACATCCCGAAGATCGTGACTTACAACAGGTTTCACGATGAAGAAGGTTTAAACCAGATCCGCAGTCTTATTTAAGCAGGAGGATGGCATGCTGATTATCGGTGTCGACACCGGTGGAACTTTTACCGATTTTATCTGGAAGGACGGCGACCAGTGGGGCGAATATAAACTGCTGTCGACGCCCGCCAACCCGGCCGAGGCAGTTCTTGAGGGGATCGAGCATATCGCCGCGAACCGCGATTACAGCCTGGTGCACGGCTCTACTGTAGCGACCAACGCCATCCTCGAAAAACGGGGGGCGCTGACGGCACTGATCACCAACCGCAAATTTGAAGATGTCATCGAAATTGCCCGCCAGAATCGCGGCCGACTATACGATTTCTTTTACCGCAAAAATCAGCCGCTGGTCCCGCGCGAATTGCGCTTCGGACTGCCGGGACGGGTCAATCAGGTCGGAGAAATTATCGAAGAGCTGACCGAGGCCGATATCGAAACCCTGCTCGACCCCCTGGCGACCGCAGAAGTCGAATCGATCGCGGTTTCCTTTCTGTTCTCCTTCAATAACCCGGAGCATGAACTGATGGTTCGCAAGGTGCTCGCGCGATTGGGAATCCCGCTGTCCCTGTCTCACGAAACACTGTCGGAATTCAGGGAGTACGAGCGCACCTCGACCACCGTCATCAATGCCTATGTTTCGCCCAAGATGCGCCGTTACATCACCTTTTTAAGCGACCGGATCGGCGAACACCCGTTCCGCATCATGCAATCGAACGGCGGCAGCATTTCGGCAGAAACAGCCATGCGCGAATCGGTCCGCACCATCCTCTCCGGCCCGGCCGGGGGGGCGGTCGGGGCCTTTGAACTGGGCCGGATGGCCGGCTTCCCGCGCCTGATCACTTTCGACATGGGTGGCACCTCGACCGATGTCGCGCTGATCGACGGTAAACTGCCGCTGACCATGGAATCGAGTATTGCAGAGTACCCGGTCAAGGTGCCGATGATCGATATCCACACGGTCGGTGCCGGCGGCGGTTCGATCGCCAGTATCGACGCCGGCGGCTCACTGAAAGTCGGGCCGGAAAGTGCCGGGGCCGATCCGGGACCGATCTGCTACGGCAAAGGGGAAAAGATTACCGTCACCGACGCCAACCTGTTCCTCGGCCGGCTGATCCCCGACCATTTTCTCGGCGGCCATATGGATCTCGATCTGTCGCTGCTGCAGCAGCACTTTGCAACCCTGGCCGAGAAACTGAAACTGAGCCCGACGGAATTGGCCGAAGGGGTCCTGGATGTCGCCAATACGACGATGGATCGGGCAATCAAGGTGATTTCCGTAGAACGCGGCTTCGACCCGCGCGAATTCACGCTCTTCTCGTTCGGCGGAGCTGGCGGCCTGCATGCCGCCTACCTGGCACGGGATCTGAACATGCCTCAGGTTTTCATTCCCCGTAACCCGGGGATACTCTCCGCGGCCGGCATGCTGATGTCGGATGTCATCAAGGATTACTCTCAAACCGTCATGCTCAACGATGAGGAGATTGCTGAAGAGACCCTCGAACAGCAATTTCAGCCGCTCGAAATGCGGGGGCGTGAAGACCTGCGGGAAGAAGGGGTCGCCGCCGAACGGATCGAACTGGAACTCTACCTCGACATGCGCTATCAGGGGCAATCCTACGAAATCATGGTGCCTTACGGAGCGGACTTCCGCGAACAGTTTCACCGGCTGCACGAAAAAACCTACGGCTACTGCAACCGCGAAAAAGCGATTGAAGTTGTCAATGTTCGCGTGCGGGCCCTCGGTCGGCCGGAAAAACCGGAATTCCCCCGCCTGCCGTACGTGGGGGAACGTCTGCCCGCCGCCGCACTGCTCGACGAGCGACCAGTGTTTTTTGACGGCAACAGTGAAAAAACCCGGATCATCCAGCGCGACCAACTGCAGCACGGCAACCTGATCGACGGCCCGGCCATTCTGGTCGAATACTCGGCCACCGTCGTCGTCCCGCCGTTCGCAACCGGGCGCGTCGACCAGTTCGGTAACATCATCCTCACCATCGAGCACTAAAAAGGATCTGCCATGAGCGTCAATCCGGTTTTGATGCAGGTTTTTAAAAATCGTTTCGCAGCGATCGCCGAAGAGATGGGGGTCACCCTCAACCGCACCGCTTTTTCCCCCAACATCAAAGAGCGCCGCGATTTCTCCTGTGCCATTTTCGACCGCTGCGGCGATATGATCGCCCAGGCCGCACACATCCCGGTCCACCTCGGCTCGATGCCGCTCTCCGTCAAAGCCGCGATCGGCAGCGGCAGCATGCGGGAGGGCGACATGGTGATGCTGAACAACCCGTTTCAGGGTGGTACCCACCTGCCCGACATCACCCTGGTGGCACCGGTCTATACCGGCAGCGACGACACTGAACCATCATTTTACGTTGCCAACCGTGCGCATCACTCGGATGTCGGCGGCATGACCTCCGGCTCCATGCCGCTGTCGACCTCAATCTATCAGGAGGGGGTGATCATCTCGCCGCTGAAGATCGTTGAAAACGGCGAGATCGACCGTAAGCTGATGGATTTTCTGCTGACCAACGTCCGCACTCCGCACGAGCGGGAGGGTGATTTTGCCGCCCAGATCATGGCCAATCTGACCGGCGCCCAGCGCAGCCGGGATCTGGTCGATAAGTACGGGCTGGCCACGGTCAACCGGTATGCCGACAGCCTCAACGACTACTCAGAACGGATTACCCGCCAGGCGATTGCCGCCATCCCGGACGGAAGCTACGAATTCGAGGATTTTCTGGACGGCGACGGCATCAAGCAGAAAAATATCCGGCTGGCGGTGCGGCTGGAAATCGACGGGGATGAAGCGCTGCTGGACTTTACCGACTGCGATCGGCAGGTCAGCGGCAGCGTCAATGCCGTGTACGCCATCACCCTGTCAGCGGTGCTCTACGTGTTCCGGGCGCTGGTCAGTGAAGATATCCCGACCAACGCCGGCTGTCTGCGCCCCCTGCAGGTCATCACCCGCAAGGGAACCATTGTCGACGCCGAGTTTCCGGCGGCGGTTGCCGGCGGCAACGTCGAGACCTCACAGCGGATTGTCGATGTCGTGCTCGGGGCTCTGGCCCGGGCCTGCCCCGAAAAGGTTCCGGCGGCGGGCCAGGGGACGATGAACAATACCACCATCGGCGGCATCGATGAGCGCACCGGCCGCCCCTTTACCTACTACGAAACCCTCGCTGGAGGGGTCGGCGGGACCGCCCGCAACCAGGGTGAATCAGCGGTCCATTCGCACATGACCAATACCCTGAACACACCGATCGAAGCGCTGGAATACAGCTACCCGTTCCAGGTGACAGAATATTCCATCCGCAAAAATTCCGGCGGCAAAGGCCGTTTCAGCGGCGGCGACGGCCTGGTGCGAGAAATCCGGCTGCTCTCCGACGCCGAAGTCACGGTCCTCTCCGAACGGCGCAGTCATCCCCCCTACGGCCTGTTCGGCGGCAATCCGGGAAAACCGGGCAGAAATCTGATCTATCGGGATTCTCAGGAACGGCAGATGCCGGGGAAATTTTCCGAGCGGCTGCACAAGGGGGATTGTATCCGTATCGAAACCCCCGGCGGCGGCGGTTACGGCGTCACCCCGGATACGGACGAGCACAGCTGATACGAGGTAACTGTTCAGCCAGGGGACCTCGGGGTGCCCACTTCAAGGGTGCTGAACAGTTACGATACGAGAGGCGTTTTAATCGGGACTCAGCAAAGAGTTCTACTTACCCTAACCGAAGATGGAGGAAGAGGATGAAAAGACTATTGGGAACATTGGCCATCCTGCTCATTATGGCTCTGCCGGCAAGCGCAGCAGCCGTCAAGATGGATCTCCATGCCAGCTATGGGGCCAACAGCTTCCACACCCAGGGAGCGACACAATTTGCCGAACTGGTCAAAAAGTACAGTAACGGCAGTGTCGACATCACCGTTCATCCCGGCGGCAGCCTCGGATTCAAGGGCCCGGAGCTGCTCAAGGTGGTCAAGGATGGACAGGTGCCGATGGCCGACATCCTGATGGGTGTCGTGGCCGGCAGTGAACATGTCTTCGGTATCAGCTCATTACCACGGCTGGTCCCGACCTTTGCCAAGGCCAGAAGCCTCTACGACGACTTCCGCCCGCTTTACGAAAAAGCCGCGGCAAAATGGAACCAGAAATTCCTCTATGCCGCCCCTTGGCCGCCGAGCGGTCTGGTGACCAAAACCACCATCAACAGCAAGGCGGATCTCGCCAACCTGAAGACCCGCACCTACGACAAGAACGGTGCCGAGTTCTTGCGGATTCTCGGCGGAGCGCCGATCTCACTACCCTGGGGTGAGGTTTACTCCTCCCTGCGAACCGGCATGATCGACTCGGTTCTGACCTCGGCTGAATCGACCAAAAACGGTAAATTCTGGGAGGTTCTCGGGGCCTTCAAGCCGATCAACTATGCCTTTCCGCTGAACATGCTGACGATCAATCTGGACTACTGGAAAGCGCTGAACAAGGATCAGCAGCAGGCACTGCTGAAAGCCGCGGCCGAAGTCGAAAGCAGCCAGTGGGCCGCGTCACAACAGCGCCACACCGATGCGCTGAAAGTGATTCAGGAGCACGGCATCGTGGTCACCCCGGTCTCGGCGGACCTGAGCAGAGATCTGAACAAGGCAGCGAAACAGTTGATCGAGAAATTCCAGAAAAAATCCTCGAAAGAGGTTCAGGCGATCCTGAAAAAATATACGGACTGATGGAAAAGCTGCTCAAATGGATAGATACCTGCTCAAAACTGGGTGCGTATCTATCCGCTTTTTCCATGCTGGCGATCGTCCTGCTGATTCTGGTTGAGATTATTCTGCGCTCGTTGTTCAGCACCTCAACCTTGATCTCAGATGAATACAGCGGCTACCTGATGGTGGGGCTGGTGATGCTGGGACTGAGCTACACCCTCGCCAGCGGATCCCACATCCGGATCACCATCGTCGCCGCGCGATTCAAGGGGCGCACCTCACAAGCTCTTGACCTGCTGGTCATCCTGGCGGCGCTGGTGCTGATCAACTATGCGCTGTACCATTCGATCCGGATGGTACAGGACACGTTTGCCTACGGCATTCTCGCCGACTCGATCTCGGAAACCCCGCTGTATATTCCGCAGGTTCTGATTCCCATCGGACTGGCGCTGCTCGATCTGCAACTGGTCGCGCGTTTTTTACGGAGGCTGCTATCTTTACCGATCCCCTGATACTCAGCCTGGTGCTGTTCGGATTTCTGCTGTTCTATCTGCTGGCGGGGCTGTGGATCGGCTTTTCGCTGTTCTTCGTCGGCATCACCGGGATGCTGCTCTACACAACCAACCTGCCGCCGGCCATTTCCATCTGGGACAAGATCGGCGGACTGCTGGTCAATTCACTCTGGAACAGCCTCAATTCCTGGTCGTTGACGGCCCTGCCGCTGTTTATCCTGATGGGCGAAATCCTGTTCCGGACCGCCATCTCCACCAAGCTGCTTAACGGTCTGGTCCCCTGGCTTTCCAACATCCCCGGGCGGCTGCTGCATATCAACGTGGTCGCCTGTTCGCTGTTTGCCGCCGTCTCCGGGTCGAGCGCCGCGACCACCGCCACGGTCGGCAAGATCACCCTCGAAGAACTGTCCAGCAGGGGCTACGACAGATCGTTGGCCATCGGCTCACTGGCCGGAGCCGGCACCCTCGGTTTTCTGATCCCGCCGAGCCTGATCATGATTATCTACGGCGTGCTTTCCGACACCTCTATCGGCAAGCTGTTTATCGGCGGAATCATCCCCGGCCTGATGCTGGCCGGGTTCTATTCACTCTACATCATTATCCGCGCCAAGCTGAACCCCGCCCTGGTTCCGGCGGCGGACAGAACTTACAGTTGGGTCGAACGGCTGGCCGCGTTCAAGGAGCTGTTCCCGGTCCTGCTGCTGGTCCTGGTGGTGTTGGGCGGGATTTATGTCGGCCTGACAACCCCGACCGAAGCGGCCGCGATCGGGGTTGTCGGTGCCCTGATTCTGGCGCTGGCATACCGCAACCTCAGCTGGGAGAATTTTCGCGAGGCCCTGATGCAGGCGGTGCAGACCTCCTGCATGATCTGCCTGATTATCGCCGGCGCGGCGTTTCTGGCCCAGGTGGTCGGATTTGTCGGTATCGCCCGGGGGATCAGCAGCTATATTGTCAGCCTGAACATGTCGCCCGGTCTGCTGCTGCTGGTGCTGGGCCTGATGTATCTGGTGCTGGGGATGATTCTTGACGGCATATCGATCGTCGTGATGACACTGCCGATTGTCCTGCCGATCATTCTGGCCGCCGGTTTCCATCCGCTCTGGTTCGGGATCTATCTGGTCATTATGGTGGAACTGTCGCAAGATTACCCCCCCGGTCGGCTTCAGTCTCTTCGTCATCCAGGGGATCTCCTACGAATCGGTCGGCTTCATCATCCGCTCAACCCTGCCGTTCCTGCTCATTATGATTCTGATGGTGGTGCTGCTGGCGCTGTTCCCCGATATTGCCCTGTACCTGCCCAATCAGATGATTAAATAAGCGCCGCTGCAATCATCACCCGGGGAGAGCTGCCTGCTTTGAAACCGACAAGTCACCGCTTGCCTTTTCCGGCAAAAACGGGCAGAGTCCGGGCATGAACAGCTCAAATCTGCCCCGGCAGGGAGTCCTCTTCGGCCTGGCCGCTTACACCATCTGGGGCTCCTTCCCGGTCTTTTTCAAGGCCCTGCACGGGGCGTCGCCGCTGGAAATTGTCTGTCACCGAATCTTCTGGTCAGCGACCTTCCTGATCACCCTGCTGACCATCCGGCAGCAGCTCGGCAGCCTCTGGA
>JAADGW010000244.1:7082-8805 GCA_013152145.1 Deltaproteobacteria bacterium | reverse complement strand
TAGAACGGCAGACAAATGCTAAAGTGTAGGTTTCTTAATGAATTAAGGTGCCTGTCCTGAATGGCGCTAGTTTAAGCACTTTTTGCATGAAAGAACTAACTGAAAATATTGGCTAAGAATGGCATAATTGGTCATGAAAAATACAACGCCAATGTTCCCTGGATTTCACTTGCAGACCCTGCGTCGAAAGCCCCGTTCTGCACAGCAAAAACTTGCAGAAAAAATGGCTTTGCTGAAGCAAAAGTCCTTCAAACAAATCGGTGAGGTCTTTGAAAAGTTCATCCCCAGCTCACTTCTCAAGCCGGAACAGGCAGGGTCCATGAGTCGCAGGAGACTTTTCTCCAAAGAAAACACCTTCTGGGCTTTCTTCAGTCAGGTTCTAGATGCGGACGGAGGCTGCAAGGAAGTGATCCGTAAGCTTCAGTCTTATGCTTCTATCAAGGGGATAAAGGTTCCTTCGTCCTCGACTGCATCGTATTGCACGGCCCGCACGAAGTTGGATGAACAGATGCTCTCTGACATCCTTGAACATACGGCAGATCGGCTTGAGGAGATGCCGGAGGCCGGCTTGCTGAACAACCGGCGGGTCATTGTTGTCGACGGCACTGGCGTAACCATGCCCGACACCCCGGAAAACCAGGAAGTCTGGCCGCAGCCGTCCTCCCAAAAGCCGGGGTGTGGATTTCCTTCAGCACGTATCTGCGCCTGTTTTTCGCTGGAAAGCGGCGCCTTGCTCAGCTACGCAATCGGTAACAAGAAGAGTCACGAGCTGCTGCATTTTCGTCAACAGTGGAAGATATTCAAGCAGGGAGATATCTTCCTTGGGGACAAGGGATTCTGCAGCTATTTCGATCAGGCAACCCTGAAGGAAAAGGGTATCGACAGCGTCATCACTCTCGCACGCAGAGCACCTGTCAGGGCAGCACGAAGCCTCAAAACGTTCGGCCCTGATGATCTGTTGATCATGTGGCCTCGGCCCAAATATACCGCCAAACTGTCGTATTCGAAAGATGAGTGGGAGCTGCTTCCGGAAGAGCTGACCTTGAGACAGATTCGGGTCACGGTCAAGCACCCAGGATTCAGAACTCAAGGATTTTACATCGTCACCACCCTGCTGGATGCTGAGCAATATCCAGCAGAAGAGCTTGCCGAACTCTATTTCAAACGGTGGGATGTGGAACTGTTCTTCCGCGACATCAAGACGACAATGGGAATGGATGTTCTGCGATGCCGGACGCCAAAGATGGTTCGAAAAGAAATCTTGATGCATTTCATCGCCTACAACTGTGTCCGTAGGTTGATGTACGAAGCGGCAGAAGAAGCAAACATGGAAGTCCGCATCGTGAGCTTCAAGGGGAGTTTGCAGGCTCTTCGTAGCTGGGAACCTCACTTAAATCAGGCGAAAATCAGCAAGGCAGAACAGTTCAGATTAATCAGTGACCTATACGAAGTAATGACCAATACGCCAATCAGGCAACGGCCAGGCAGAAGTGAACCACGATGCGTCAAACGGCGCCCAAAAAATTATCAGAGAATGACCTCGCCGAGACACGAAATGAAAGAGATTCAGCACCGGAGCAAATACCTTGCTACGAACCCTTAAATTAGCGCTATTCGGGACATGATACTATTTACCCTGATTTGTGTGAAGAATTGGCAGGTAATAGATATTATGTCCCCCGATTCATGATGTCCCCCGATTCATGCCTTATGTCCCCCGATT
>JAADGW010000244.1:0-7022 GCA_013152145.1 Deltaproteobacteria bacterium | reverse complement strand
ATGGTCGGAGCGAGAGGATTCGAACCTCCGACATCTTGGTCCCAAACCAAGCGCGCTACCAGGCTGCGCTACGCTCCGACGGACGAGATAGGTACCATGGTAAAAACAGAAAATCAATCTTTTTGTCAGCTTTCAGCCTTTTCCTAAATCTCCCACTCGATCTGTTGTTCGTCTTCAAACAGCTCTTTTACGATTTTCAGTGCGATCTCTTCTGCCGTATGCAGACTGCCGTCAAACCTGTATTCGGCATGTTCCGGCGGCTCATAGAGGGCGTCAATCCCGGCGCTGTGGCGTAACTCTCCCGTAGGCAGCCGTTGATAGGCGCCGGTGGTGTCGCGTTGGGCGCAGATGGCCAGCGGTGTGTCGAGATAAATCTCGACAAATTCATCCGCGGTAAAAATATCCCGCGCCATCTGCCGTTCGTTGCTGAAAGGGGAAATCACCGGAACGATAACGATGATTCCCGCCTCAATCAGGATGTTGGCAACCTCAGCAATCCGACGGATATGTTCCACCTGACCGGCATCGTCATAGCCGAGATCACGGTTGAGATTGTGCCGCAGGTTGTCGCCGTCGAGAATATAAGTATGCTTGCCGAGCGAGTGCAGCTTTCTCTCCAGCAGGTTGGCGACGGTCGATTTGCCCGCCCCCGGCAGGCCGGTGAACCAGAGCACCTTCGGGGTCTGCCGCTTGAGCGCGGCGCGCGCCTGCTTGTCGACATCGAGTGACTGCCACTGACGGTCGGTGGCACGTGGCAGTGGTCTATCGATCATCCCGGCACCGACCGTGGCGTTGCTGAGTCGATCGATGAGGATAAAGCTGCCGGTGCCGTGGTTTTCCTCGTAGCGGTCGCAGGGGATCGGTGCATTGGTGCTGAACGTGCAACTGCCGACTTCGTTCAGCTCCAGGGTTTGTCCCGGCTCATGCTGCAGGTTGTTGACGTTGATTTTGAACTTGACCGCATCGATCTGGGCCGGTGCGATCGTCGATCCGGCTTTGAGCAGATAGCTGCGGCCGGGGAGCAGGGCATCCTGGTGCAGCCAGACCAGTTTCGCCTCGAAACGATCGACGACGTACGGCGGTGACTGTGGGCTGGCCAGCAGGTCGCCGCGGCTGATGTCGATCTCATCCTCCAGTGTCAGCGTGATCGCCTGCCCGGCGACCGCCTGCGGCAAGTCCCCATCCATGGTGACGATTCGCGCCACTTTGCTGGTTTGTCCTGAAGAGGAAACCACTATTTCATCTCCCGGGTGGATGGTTCCCGAAGCGACACTGCCGCAGAAACCGCGAAAATCGAGGTCGGGGCGATTGACCCACTGGACCCGCATACGGAAAGGGCGCGCGGCCGCTTCATCCGTAACGTCAACGGTCTCGAGAAACTGCATCAGGGTCGGCCCCTGATACCATTTCGTATTGCGGCTCGGTTGCAGGATATTATCCCCTTCCAGTGCCGAGATCGGGATCGCGGTGATCGATTCGAAGCCGAGTTCAGCGGCAAACTCTGTATATTCTTTGTGGATCGCTTCGAACTGTTGCCGGTTGTAATCGACCAGGTCCATCTTGTTGATTGCCAGCGCAATGTGCCGGATGCCGACCAGCGAACAGAGGTAACTGTGACGTCGGGTCTGGGTCAGCACCCCCTTGCGGGCATCGATCAGAATTACCGCTGCCCGGGCGGTGGAGGCGCCGGTGACCATGTTGCGGGTGTACTGTTCGTGGCCGGGGGTGTCGGCGACGATGAACTTGCGTTTGTCGGTGGAAAAGAAGCGGTAGGCGACATCAATGGTGATCCCCTGTTCGCGCTCCGCCTGCAGCCCGTCGAGCAGCAGCGCGTAGTCGATTTTTTCACCCTGCGTGCCGCATCTTTTGCTATCGTTTTTCAGTGCCGCCAGCTGATCCTCGAAGATCATCTTCGAGTCCCAGAGCAGCCGTCCGATCAGGGTACTTTTGCCGTCGTCGACGCTGCCGCAGGTGATAAAGCGCAACAGTGATTTCTCCTGTTGTTGTTGCAGGTAGGCGTGGATATCTTCTGCTATCAAGTCAGATTGGTGTGCCATCAGAAATAGCCCTCCTGTTTCTTCTTCTCCATCGAGCCGGATGAATCGTGATCGATCAGCCGCCCCTGCCGTTCGCTGGTGCGGGTCAGGAGCATCTCCTGGATGATCTCCGGCAGGGTCGCAGCGGTCGATTCCACCGCGCCGGTCAACGGGTAGCAGCCGAGGGTACGAAAGCGCACCGATTTGTGCATGATTTTTTCGCCCGGTTGCAGTTCCAGCCGTTCGTCGTCGGCCATGATCAGCATACCGTCCCGTTCGACCACCGGTCGCACTTTGGCGTAGTAGAGCGGCACGATCGGGATCTGCTCCAGCATGATGTACTGCCAGACGTCCAGCTCGGTCCAGTTCGACAGCGGGAAGACACGGATGCTCTCTCCCGGGCGGACCCGGGCATTGTAGATGTTCCACAGCTCCGGCCGCTGGCATTTCGGATCCCAGCGGTGACTGGTACTGCGGAAGGAGAAGATCCGCTCCTTGGCGCGCGATTTCTCCTCGTCGCGGCGCGCACCGCCGAAGGCGGCATCGAACCGGTACTTATCGAGCGCCTGTTTGAGGCCCTCGGTCTTCATGATATCGGTGTGCAGCGCGCTGCCGTGACTGAACGGGCCGATCCCCTGCTTGACGCCGTTCTCATTGACGTGTACCAGCAGCTCGAAGCCGCACTCTTGCGCCATCTGGTCGCGAAACTCGATCATTTCGCGAAACTTCCAGGTGGTATCGACGTGCAGCAGTGGAAACGGCAGTTTGGCCGGGTAGAAGGCCTTGCGTGCCAGGTGCAGCATCACCGCCGAATCCTTGCCGATCGAGTAGAGCATCACCGGGTTGTCAAACTCGGCCACGACTTCACGGATGATGTGGATGCTCTCCGCCTCCAGTTGCTGCAGATGAGTCAGTTGCGTGCTCATATGGATATCCTTCATTTGTTGATTGATTTTGTCAGGGTGCGGCAAGCAGCGTCCTGATGGTCAACGTTTGTGTAAACCACACTCCTTGTGTTCCGGGTTTTCCCACCACCAGCGGCCGGCGCGGGCATCTTCCCCCGGTTGTACGGCACGGCTGCAGGGGGCACAGCCGATCGACAGGTAACCGCTCTGGTGCAGTCGATTGCACGGCAGACGTTGTTGTTTGAGGTAGTCTTCGGTCTGCTCTGCGCTCCAGTAGACCAGCGGATTCAGTTTTATAATCCCGCCATTGACCTGATCGACCTCGATCGGTTGCAGCCCACCGCGGGTAGTTGCCTGTTCACGGCGCTGTCCGGTGATCCATCCGGCCAGCCCCTTCAAAGCCCGTTGCAGCGGTTCAACCTTGCGGATATGGCAGCACTGGTGGCGGTTTTCCAGCGATTCACGGAAGGAGAACAGCCCCTTCTCCCGCTCCAGCTGTTCGACGGCCGTCTGCTGCGGAAAATACCAGTCGATCTCGATGCCGTAGCGCAGGCGGATGGTCTCGGCGATCTCCAGGGTTTCTTCGTTCAGTCGACCGGTGTCGATGGCAAAAATCCGTACCTGCCGTTCGCATTGCTGCAACATGTCGATCAGCACGATGTCCTCGATACTGAAAGAACTGGCCAGGGCCACCGGTCCTTCGATCAGCGCCAGCCCTTTGCGCAGGATCCCCTGGGGATCGGTGATACCGCTCAGTCGGGTGCTGATCTGTTCAGCTGCCAGGTTCATCATCCGTGAACTCCTAAATATAGTATTCTGGCTCGGATTTCTTACGGCCGTAGGGGATCCGGTTCCAAAGTCGTTCGTGACCGAAATAGATAAAAAATTTGGAAAGGGTATCGGCAATTCCGATGGTCGCGGCGAATTCACCTTTGCCGGTCAGGGCAAAGACGATCGAAGTTGTTATCACGGTCGCCAAAAGTCGCCAGGAGAGTGCTTTAGCGAGGCTGCGTCGGGTTGATTCCATAAGTGTCCACCGTAAATATCAGTATGTTACCGAGGAAATAATTTCGATGATTCTATAATTATTTATCTTGTTAGTCAAGAAAATATAAATTGAAGTTGACGTATGGAGTGTAAATATCTATCATGTTAACTCCTACGAAATACCTGTATAAACAATAAGGAGAGATGAACGTGATGGAGATCGATATAAAGGCGTTGCGGATCGAGGGGATTTACCAGCAGAATGATGCCGGCCAGCTGATGATGCGGGTCAAGCTGGCCGGTGGTCTGTTGTCTGTTCCTCAGGCCGCCGCCCTGGCCCGCCTGGGCCAGCAGTATGGCAGCGGTGCCTTCCACCTGACCACGCGCGGCAGTCTGGAGTTCCACACCCTCGAAGCCGACCAGATCGGCCCGATCCAGCGTAGCATGGCAGCCGTCGGCCTGTTTTCGCGCGGGGCCTGCGGCGGTGCGGTCAGGGGGATCTCCTGCAGCAGCAGTTTCGGTCGGGGATTTAACCACAGCCAGGTACTTGCCCGTCAACTGTTATTTCATTTCAGCGGCAATCCTCACTTCGAGGGGTTGCCGAAAAAATTCAAAATAGCGGTCGAAGCAGACTATACCGGCAGTCGACATCTGATTCAGGACCTGGCCTTTGTCTACGTCGGGCTGGAAGAGGGCCGGGCGCTTTACGATGTCTGGACCGGTGGCGGGCTCGGCCGCGAACCGCAGGCGGCCATTCTCTATCAGCAGCGGGTTGCCGAAAGTGAACTGCTGCCGTTGACCGAATCGATTCTGCGCATCTACCGGGACAACGTCCAACCGCCGAAGCGTTTGAAATCACTGCTCCGCAGCAGAGGCGAGGCGGAGTTCCGCCGGATGCTGGCTGCAGAGCTGTCCAAGGCGGCACCGGTTCAGTTTCGCAACGGCTTCGACAAGGCCCTGCTGCCGCTCCCGGCAGAAAATGCCGAACTGAAACTGCTGGTGCCGGTTTTTGCCGGTGAGCTGCCGGCGGAGCGGTTGGGTATCATTGCCGCTGCTGCCGCAGCGGTCGGACTCGATTATCTGGTAGTGACCACGAATCAGGATCTGGCGTTGCTGCCGGCTGATCCGGCGACCCGGCAGCGGCTGCTCGATGCTCTGCAGCAGGCCGGTATCACCGGACTTGATCAGCCGCCGCAGCAGCTGCGGGTTTGCCCCGGCAATCACGGTTGCTGCATGGGGCTGGCGGCCACGCGTGATCTGGCAACGCAGCTCCAGCAGGCGTTTGGTACTCGGTTGAATGCCCGTTCTCTGGCGATCTCCGGTTGTGCCAACAGCTGCGCCCAGCCGCAATTGGCTGAACTTGGCATCGTTACCGGTAAGAGCGTCAGAGATGAAGACGGGCACCGGACGCCACGTTTCAATCTTTACCGGCGCAGTGGTGAGGGGCTGGGCGAGCGGATTGCCGAGCAACTGACACAGGAAGAGTTGCAGGCCGCGCTCGAGCCGCTTCTTTAGCCGTAACAACAATCTTGTCTGCTCCCGGGGGTGTGGTTCCACACCCCCGTCTTTATATGCTCACTGTCCGGAAAACAATCTTCAGCTTGTCGCCACTGTTACCCTCTGCTGCTCAGTGTTGCAGTTCCGTCGGGAATCGTATATCTTCCCGCATTGCAGCCGTTTTTCCGTTGCCAACCGCTGCTTCTGCTTGAGCGGCCGCTGGTCAAGTTGCGCTTTGTCAGCTAAGATGTAAAAAGTTGAAAAATTACTTTTTTGGTAAACTTACAACAGGGATTATATATGACCACGCTGGAACTCAAGCCCGGGCAACAACTGTCCGGTTTTCTTGTCGAGCAGATCGATGCTCTGCCGATTATCAACGCCACGATGATCCGTTTACAGCACCAGTCGACCGGTGCGCGCTTCATGCACCTGCAGCGGGATGATGACAACCACCTGTTCGCTGTCGGTTTTCGGACCCCGCCGGACGATTCAACCGGAGTCGCGCATATTCTTGAGCACACGGCACTTTGCGGTTCGCAACGTTTCCCGGTGCGTGATCCTTTCTTCTCGATGCTCAAGCGCAGTCTCAACAGCTTTATGAATGCGATGACGGCCAGCGACTGGACCCTCTATCCGTTCTCCAGCATGAATCACAAGGATTTCCAGAACCTGCTCGAAATCTATCTGGATGCGGCCTTTTACCCGCGGCTGACCGAACGTGATTTCCGTCAGGAGGGGCACCGACTGGAGTTTGCCGAACTCGACAACCCGCAGTCACCGCTCGAATATAAGGGGGTGGTCTACAACGAGATGAAGGGGGCGATGTCCGACCCCGCGTCGCTGTTGTCGCGCCGGACCGGGCGACATCTCTACCCGACCACCACCTATCGGCACAACTCCGGCGGCGAACCGGCCGATATCCCCAGGTTGACCTGGCAGCAGCTGCGCGATTTTCATGCCCGTTACTATCATCCGAGTAATGCCTGGTTCTTCAGCTCCGGCAATCTCGATCTGGCCGAGCTGCTGGCGACCGTTGAAGATCGAGTGCTGAAGAATTTCGAGCGACTGGAGCTTGACAGCGAAGTGCCCGCCGAGCAGCGGCTCGACAGTCCGCTGCAGGTCGCCGAAGCCTATCCCCTGGATGCCGGGGAGCCGCTGGAGAAGCGTTCCATGGTGCAGCTTGCCTGGCTGACCAATGATATCAATGACAGCTTCGAGCGGCTGGCGCTGACGTTGCTCGCAAGCCTGTTGCTCGGTAACCCGGCAGCACCGCTCTACAAGGCACTGCTCGATTCCGGGTTGGGGGCCAATTTGACCCCCGGGACCGGGTACCACGACGACAACCGCACCACCTATTTTGCGGCCGGACTGCAGGGGACCGACCCGGAGCAGCGCGAAGCAATCGAAAAGCTGGTACTCAAAACCCTCGAACAGGTGGCGGATGACGGCTTTTCCCGCGAACGGATCGACGCCGCCATCCATCGGCTCGAGTTCGCCAACCGCGAGGTTTCCGGTGACAGCTACCCCTACTCGCTGCTGTTATTGATGCGGCTGATCGGCCCCTGGATTCATGGTGGTGACCCGCAGGCCGCCC
>JAADGW010000243.1:7131-10626 GCA_013152145.1 Deltaproteobacteria bacterium | reverse complement strand
CGCTTCATGCATGTGCAGCAGGATGGGAATCATGGCGATCCGATCAGCTTCGCAACCTACCTGGAGCGTGCCATCGAGAATCCGACCAGCGTCGTCCGGAATATTTTTCAGGTGTTTCATGATCTGATCAAGGACTATATCGAGGAGGGGGTCGATGAATACCCGGATGACCCGGAATCGATCAATTTTTCCTATTACGATACCAGTCAACTGTTTGTGGAGGATTCGGACAATCCGTTTTTTGCTGACCGACTGTTTACCAATCGACTGGTCCGCCTGGCGGAAAACTTCCGCCATGGAACTCAGCAGAACAAAATCTATATTTTTAAAGGACCGCATGGTTGCGGCAAGAGCACCTTTCTCGACAATCTGCTGCGTAAGTTCGAGCAGTACGCCAATAGCCCTGCCGGTTGTACTTTTGAGGCCGTCTGGCGGCTTGATCGGCAACTGCTGGGCAACTTTAACGAAAAGGAAACCGAGCACCTTCTCGACCGGTCTTCCGATCTGCCGGATAACCACGAGCGGCTCGAAACACAAAAGGCCGCCTATCAAGCGGATGCCTACGTTGAGGTTCCCTGCCCGAGTCATGACAGCCCGATCCTGATGATTCCGCGTGAGTACCGCCGCTCATTTTTTGACGACCTGTTCAAAAATGACGAAACCAAATGGAAGCTGTTCACCGAAAAGCAGTACGAATGGGTCTTCCGCGACAGCCCCTGCACCATCTGCACCTCAATCTACGAGGCCTTGCTCAGCCGCCTGAAAGATCCGCTGAAAGTTTTGCAGATGCTCTACGCCCGGCACTACCGCTTCAACCGCCGATTGGGAGAGGGGGTCAGCGTTTATAACCCCGGAGACCGGATTCTCAAGCAGAATGTGCTCGGTAACGAAATGCTGCAGGAGCGGATCAACGGCCTGCTGCGTGACAGCAACCAGGTAAAATATATCTTTTCCAACTTCGCCAAGACCAACAACGGCATCTACGCGCTGATGGATATCAAGGGGCACAATATCGAGCGGTTGCTGGAGCTGCACAACATCATCAGTGAAGGGGTGCACAAAGTCGAATATATCGAGGAGAAGGTCAACTCCCTGTTCCTGGCGCTGATGAATCCGGAAGACGAGGAGAGCATCAAAGACCTGCCATCACTTTCCGACCGGATCGAGTACATCAAGATTCCCTATATTCTTGACCTGCGGACCGAAGTGGAGATCTACCGCAACACCTTCGGTCGGCATATCGACAATCGCTTCCTGCCGCGGGTGCTGCACAATTTCGCGCGCATTATCATCTCTACCCGACTGAACAAAAATTCCCCGGCGATGACCGAATGGATCGGTCATCCGGCCCGATACAGCAGTTATTGTGATGAAAATCTGCAGCTGCTGAAGATGGAAATCTACACCGGCAATATTCCCGAGTGGTTGCAGTTGAGCGATCGCAAGGGGTTGACGGCCCGGCGGCGGCGGCAGATTATTGCCGAGTCGGAAAATGAAGGGGTGACCGGGTTTTCCGGACGTGATTCGATCCGCATCTTCAGCGAGCTGTACTCCGCCCACGCTAAAGAGAGGTCGATGATCGACATGGCGACCCTCTACCGTTTCTTCCGTAAACACGACGACTGGATGAAATTGATTCCTGTCGGTTTCCTCGATTCTCTGTTACATATGTACAACTACACCATCATGCAGGAGATCAAGGAGTCGCTCTATTACTACAATGAAGAGCAGATTTCCCGGGATCTGAAAAATTATATTTTTGCCGTTAATTTTGAAGAAGATATGAGCGTTGACTGTATTTTTACCGGAGACCGGCTGAAAATCAGCGAGGAGTTTTTTGCGGCGCTCGAATCGCGTTTGATCTCGGGTGATACCGACCGGGAGAAGACGCTGCTGTTCCGCAAAGGGATACAGAAGGAATATACCTGCCGGACGTTGACGCAAGAACTGCATCTGGACGGTAAGGATATCACCGAAACCAAGCTCTATCAGAACCTGCACGAACGCTATGTTCATCACCTGAAAGAGAAAGTGCTTGAACCGTTCCTTAAAAATGAGAATTTCCGGCGGGCGATTAAAGATTTCGGTAACGAGAATTTCAAGACTTACGACAATCGTATCCGTAACGACGTCACTTTTTTGATGGATAATCTCTGCGAGAAGTTTAACTATTCAAAGTTGGGAGCTAAAGAGGTCTGTATCTATCTGATCGACAATGAACTGGCCCAAAACTTTGCCAAGGAAACTTAGCGAGAATTTATTATGGACGTGTATGGGTAATTTTTTGTCTCCGTGGAAGATGAAGTACATCAGGCAGATAACTCTGCTGCTGATTTTATGGCCGGCTACAGGCATGGCGACGGCGGCCGAGCCCCTGACGGTTTCCTACTTTGAACGTCCTCCCTATTACTACACAGATGCAGTCGGTGAACCCGGCGGTTTTCTGCTGGAGCGGACCCGCAATATTCTGCGGCAGGCCGGGGTCGAAGCAAAGTTTCTTGCTTTGACGCCGTATCAAATCCTCTATGTTTTGCGCCATGCCATGGTACCGCATTGCTCGATCGGCTGGTTCAAAAATGCGCAACGGGAACAATTTGCCAAATTCAGTGAGCCGATCTACCGCAATCGAGACCTGGTGTTGCTGACCACAAAGGCACAGCTGCCCAGGTTTTCGGATTTGAAGACTTTGCGGGCAATTTTTTCCGACCGGCATCTGACGATGGCCCGGATGGGGGGATTTTCCTATGGCAGCTACGTTGATGACTTGCTCGAGAAGTTGACCCCGAAGACTCTTTTCCTCGCCGGGGAACAGGGCTGTCTGCTGCGGGCCGTTGCCGCTCAGCGGGCATCTTATATGCTGGTCGCCCCGGAAGAGATCGACACGCTCATCGGCCTGACCGGCTTGTCGGCCGGAGCGGTGGTCGCCATCCCGCTGGCGGACGTGCCGGTTGGAAATCTGCGCTACCTGATGTGTAACCGGGCGGTGACGGATGAAACGCTGGAACAGTTGAACCGGACAATCGATAAACTCTACCCGTTGCAGACCGCGGATTAGCTGGAGATCCCGATGACACAACAGAAAAAAAGCGGGGCTGCTTCGGCAGAACCCGCTTTTTTTCTGCTTGAAAGGGTTCAGCTTCTGCTCGCTTCAACCTTGTTCATCAGTGCCAGCAGCAGACCGAGGGTGATAAAGGCTCCCGGCGGCAGGACCATCAGCAGCACCGGCTGGTAACCGGCGCCGAAGATTGAAAAGCCGAGGATCGCCCCGGAGCCGAACAGCTCGCGGACCGCACCGAGGACAAACAGGCCGAGAGTGAAGCCGAGGCCCATGCCGAGGCCGTCAGCGATCGAGCGGATCACCGGGTTTTTCGAGGCGAACGCTTCGGCGCGACCCAGAATCAGGCAGTTGACGACGATCAGCGGGATAAAGATGCCCAGCGCCTGATAGAGATCGAAGACCCAGGCCTCCATCGACAGCTGCACCACGGTGACGAA
>JAADGW010000243.1:0-7022 GCA_013152145.1 Deltaproteobacteria bacterium | reverse complement strand
CCGTTTTCTGCACTGGTGGTGACCGCCAGGGTCGGACACATCCCCAGCAGCAATTTGAAGACCGCATTCTGCGCCCAGAGTCCTTTGGTAAATTCCCTGAACAGGTTCATGACTGCCCTCCATCGGCAAGAATCTGCACTTTATGTGCGCGATAGAATTCCAACCCTTTTTTTACCGCTTTGACGACGGCCCGCGGTGAGATGGTGGCACCGGTGATCTGATCGAACTGGCCGCCGTCCTTTTTTACCCGCCAGTCGGCATTATCCAGGCTTTTGCCCTTGAACTGGTCTTTAAACGCCGGTTTAACAATCTTGGCTCCCAATCCGGGAGTTTCGGCGTTGGAGAGGATTTCAATTCCGTGCAACCGGTCGTTCGGCTCGACGCCGACCATTATCTCGATGTTACCGCTGTAGCCGTCCGGGGCGATCACCTTGAAGGCGGTCCCGACCAGAACCTGCGCCTCGCGGCCGCGGTAGAAAATTATCTGCACCGGTTTGCCTTTTTTATCGACACCGTTTTGCAGGCTGACGGTGTCGGTATCCGGGCTGTTGTCGAACTCCGGCAGCACGGCGCTCAAAGCCTTTAACATCTGGATGCGACGTTGTTCTTTGATCGGTTCCCGGGTGGCCGTTTCGACCAGCGAGAGAATAACACCGGCAAGCACGGCAATCAGGGTCAGGCTGATCAGCAGGCGGCTCATCTCTTTGAACATTATTTCCTCCGCCTTCAGGCTTGCTGTGCAACCTGCCCGTAAATTTTCGGCCGGCAGGTGCGATCAATAAGTGGGGTGACGGCGTTCATCAGCAAGATGGCAAAGGAGACCCCCTCTGGGTAGCCGCCGAACAGGCGGATCAGGATCGTCAGCAGGCCGCAGCCGAAACCGAAGATCAGCATCCCTTTATAGGTGACCGGCGAGGTGACCATGTCGGTGGCCATGAAAAAAGCCCCGAGCAGCAGGCCGCCGGTGAGCAGATGAAAGACCGGACTGGGATATCGGCCGGGGTCGACCAGCCAGAAGATACCGCCGATGACCAGCACCGTCCCGAGAAAACTGACCGGGATATGCCAGCTGATGACCTTCTTGTAAATCAGGAACAGGCCGCCCAGCAGCAGCGCCAGGGCCGAAACTTCGCCGAGGCTGCCGCCCATGTTGCCGGTAAAATAATCCATAAACCCGCTATTCGCCAGCTCCGGCAGTTTGCCGGTCAGAGAGACAACGGTTTTCATTTCGCCCAACGGGGTTGCCGCGGTGATCGCATCGATACCGCTGGCCAGGGGGGCTGGAGCGGTCCAACGGGTCATCTGCACCGGGAAGGAGATCAACAGCACGACCCGCGCCACCAGCGCCGGGTTGAAGGGATTGTAGCCGAGTCCGCCGTAAATCTGTTTGCCGATCAGGATGGCGGTAGCCGCGCCGAGCAGGGCGATCCACCAGGGAATGGAGGGCGGCAGGTTGAACGCCAGCAGGATCCCGGTCAGGGCAGCAGAGCCGTCAGCGATGGTCGGCGGCTGTTTCAGCAACTTGCAGGATAAGGCCTCAAAGCCGATGCAGCCGAGGGTACAGATCAGCAGGGTGCTCAGGGCCGGCAGGCCGAAGAAATAGATCGCCAGCAGGGTCGCCGGCAGCAGCGCGTAAATGACCAGCCGCATCACCTTGTCGGTGGTCTCGCCGCTGTGGATATGGGGAGATGATGACAGATAGAGTTGCTTGTCCACGTCAGATCTTCCTTCTCTTGGCCATGATGCCGCCCTTGATGTGGCGGATCGACTGTACCAGCGGCAGAGCCGCCGGGCAGATATAGGTACAACAGCCGCACTCGATGCAGTCGAGAGCATTCTGTTGTTTTGCTTCATCGACCATGTCGAGACGGGCGTAGGCGGCGATGGTGGTCGGTTGCAGATGGATCGGGCAGACACTGATGCAACGACCGCAACGGATACAGGGGCCGGCATTTTTAAGCGACAGGTCTTCTTCGCGGAAGATCAGCAGCCCCGAGGTGCCGCGGATTGCCGGGACCTCCAGCGACAGCTGGGTCTGACCCATCATCGGTCCACCCATGATGATCTTGGCCGGGTCACCGGTGAGGCCGCCGCACTGGTCGAGCAGATGCTGTAACGGGGTGCCGATGGCGACCAGCAGGTTCTTCGGCTCGACAACACCGGGGCCGGTCACAGTGGCGATCCGTTCGACCAACGGTCGACCGAGACGGACCGCATCACTGACCGCCGCACAGGTACCGACATTCTGCACCACCACCCCGCAGTCCATCGGCAGTCCGCCGGATGGGACCTGACGGCCGGTACAGGCATCGATCAACTGTTTCTCCGCTCCTTGCGGGTACTGGACCTTGAGCGGCTGGACCTGAATATTGTGCGCGACACATGCGGTGGTTAAATGTTCGATGGCATCCGGCTTGTTCGCTTCAATCCCGATGATTGCGGTTTCGAGGTTGAGAACCTTGCGCAGAATTTTGATGCCGTCGATAATCCGCTCGCTCTCCTCCAGCATCAGACGGTGATCGGCGGTCAGAAACGGTTCACATTCGACCCCGTTGAGAATCAGGGTGTCGATCTGCTTCTCTCCCGGCGGCGACAGCTTGACGTGGGTCGGGAAGGTCGCCCCGCCCATACCGACGATACCGGCATCACGGATCATCTCTTTCAGCGCGGCCACTTCAAGCTGCTCCGGGTCGGCGCCCGTGAGGCTTGTATCCCACTGATCTTTACCGTCCGGCTTGATAACCACCGCGGGCAACGGTCGACCCAGCGGGTGCAGGCGTGGTTCGACGGCGATCACCTCGCCCGAGCTGGAGGCGTGGACCGGCACCGAGACAAAGCCTTTGGCAGCGGCGAGCTGCTGGCCTTTTTTTACCTGGTCGCCGACGGCCACACAGATCTCGGCTGGTGCGCCGATATGCTGTGCCGCCGGGATAATCAGTTCGTCCGGCAGCGGGCAGCGTTCGATCGCTTTGCCCGCCGAGTAATGTTTACTATCCGGCGGATGCAGGCCGCCGGCAAAGCTTTTCAGGTTCATTGTGCTTCAAGTCCTCTCAGGCGGCGTCGTCACGAGACGGAGTAAAGCTGCTGCCTTCCGGGTAGCCGCTGCAGAAATCACGGATACATTTGGTTGGACATTTGTCGATGGCCTCGGCGGCGTTCTCAATGTGCTCATAATTGACGCCGGCGAGAAAGTCTTCGATCACGTAGGCCTCGGGGACGGTCTTCTTGCAGATGTGGCAACCGATGCAGCCGATCTGGCAATATTTACGGATCTGCGCCCCTTTATCATGACTGTTGCAAAGCACGTGGGTGGTCGCTCTGCGGGGTGTCATCCTGATGACCTGACGTGGACAGGCGGCAACACACTTTTCACAACCGGTACATTTGTCGCGGTTGATGACCGCCAGATTTTCACTGGTCATTTCGATGGCGCCAAACGGACAGGCCCGTTCGCAGGAGCCGAGGCCAAGACAGCCGCCGGGGCACTCTTTCGGTCCATCGGCCAGTTTCTGTGCGGCGTTACAATCCTGCAGGCCGAGGTAATGGTATTTGCTGGTCGCTTTGCGGTTATCTCCCTGGCAGCTGACCACGGCGACCTGCGGGTCGAGGGTGACCGCTTCGATGCCGAGGATGTCGGCGATTGCTTCGGTGGTTTCATCGCCGCCGGGACTACAGAGATTCGGGGCCATCTTGCCTTCGGCAACCCCTTTGGCGTAGCCGGAACAACCGGGCGCTCCACAGGCTCCACAGTTCGCTCCGGGGAGGACCTCAAGAATTGCCAGCTCCCGCGGATCGACCTCAACGGCGAACTTTTTTGCGGCAACGCCCAGGGA
Source organism: Deltaproteobacteria bacterium (assembly GCA_013152145.1). GTDB lineage: Bacteria > Desulfobacterota > Desulfuromonadia > Desulfuromonadales > Geopsychrobacteraceae > Malonomonas. The sequence continues at coordinate 3,189 of JAADGW010000243.1, read as the reverse complement.
CACTGCTGCGACCAGGCCGATCCCACCGAGACTCAGTACTGCTGCAAGCATTTAATTTCTTCTCCGAAAATTAACCTTTGACCAGCCCGGCAAAGCCCATAAAAGCCAGTGATAACAGCCCGGCGGTAATCAGTGCCAGGGCGGTGCCCTGAAAACTCTTCGGCACCGGACACAGATCGATCCGTTCGCGCAGACCGGCAAACAGCACCATCGCCAGGGTAAAGCCGAGACCGGCCCCCATGGCAAACACCACCGATTCGATAAAGCTGTAGTCCTTCTGAATATTCAGTACCGCCACACCGAGCACGGCACAGTTGGTGGTGATCAACGGCAGGAAAATACCGAGCGACTGGTAGAGGACCGGGCTGGTTTTCTGGATCACCATCTCCACCAGTTGCACCAGCGAGGCGATGACCAGGATAAAAGCGATCGTCTGCAGGTACTCGATGCCGAAGGGAATCAGCACCAGATACTGGATAAACCAGGTGACCACCGAAGCGACGGTCATGACAAAGACCACCGCCATACCCATACCGAGTGCCGTCTCAACCTTTTTCGATACCCCCAGAAAGGGACAGATACCGAGAAACCGCGCCAACACAAAGTTGTTGACGAATACAGCACTGATCAGGATCAGTAGAAGTTCAACCATAGAAGGACTCCCGACGTATACTAAATGGTAAGACCACTTGTTTTAGTGGAGCTTGGGCGGTTTGTCAAATATTTATTTATCCGCGGGATAGGTTATAGGTGGAGCCTTTGCCGTCGTCCGGGTGGTCTCGATGGGAAAGTCTTGCTCGTCAACCAGGGACCAGGCTTAATGCACCGACCGGGCAGACTGCCAGGCAGTTGCCACAGCCGGTGCAATTCGGTTCAGCTTTGAACACGACTCAAATTCCCGGGGTTCGGGCGGGGCGGCACTTCAGACGACCACTCCGCGAATCTTGTCGCTGACTTCCCTGCGCAAGGTCTGCTCGACAAAGGTCAGGGTCCCGGTGACGCTGCCGGCGCAGCCTTTACAGGAGCCCTGATAACGCAGGGAGACCTGAATGGTGCCGTTTTCACCGGGCTGCACGTCTTCCAGCTCAATGCCGCCGCCATCGCTGGCCAGGGCCGGCCGGATGTGCTCGTCAAGGGCGGCTTCAATCGCCTTGATCTGCTTGACCACCGAAAGGTTGACAAAGTCGCCGGCCGGGGATTTTTCCGGATGGCGCTCGCGCTCCATTTCGGCACGCACCCGGGCCAGAATATCGACCAGGTAGTTATCGCGTTTTTCATGTCCGCCGGGCCGGATGCATGATTTGCAGAAGGCACCGGCCTTGGTGTAGTCGGTCACCTCTTCGACGGTTTTCAGATCGTTGATACGGATCGCATCTTCGATGGTCTGCAACGTGACGCGGGCGCACTCGCAGACCATATCGGCATCGTCCAGACTGGCGATGTCGATACCGCGATAGATCGAGGTCGCCCGTTTGATCACCTCGTAGGCCATGACACTGCAGTGCATCTTCTGTGGCGGGACTGCGGCCACATCCTCCTTATCGCGCAGCGCATGTTCAACATCAAGGTTGTTGATCCTGGCGGCCTCGTCGACGGTCTTGCCGATACACATTTCGGCCATCATGTCAGTTGAGGCGATCGCGGTTCCGCAGCCGAACGATTTGAAGCTGGCTTTTTTGATGATATCGGTCGCCGGGTCGACGATCCAGTAAAGGCGCACGGTGTCGCCGCACGACTCAGCACCCTCGTTGGCGATTATCAGCCGGCCGCCCAGTTTTTCGGCATCGGCCTCGGTCAGTTCGCCGAAGTGGCGCGGATTGTTCATGCGATCGGCCACCTTCTCCGAATACTGTTCCCAGAGTTCGCCGCCGATCAGATCACTTTTGGCCATGGTTTTTCTCCTGTTTTATCTGTTCAGAATAAAATTATTCTGGTTGCGCTCAGTATGAGGTCGAAAGCTGGCGCAGGCGCACGATCGCCTTGTCGACCACCTCGATAGTAAAGTCAATTTCCTGTTCCGTGGTAAAGCGCGACAGGCTGAAGCGCACACCGGTATGGGCCAGCTCCTTGTCGGCGCCGATAGCGGTCAGAATCGGACTGGCTTCCAGTGATTCAGAGGCACAGGCACTGCCGGTTGAGGCGGCGATACCGTACTGGTTCAGATCCCAGATCAGGGCCTCGCCCTCGACCCCGCGGATGCTGACATAAACGGTATTCGGGGTACGCAGCTCACGTTGCCCGACCACCAGCACATCTTTGTTCTTCAGCAGGGCATCTTCCAGTTTATCGCGCAGTCGGCGGACTTCGGTGTTCTCATATTCGAGATGTGTGTTGGCAAGTTCCATCGCCTTGCCCATGGCCACCATGCCCGGCACGTCAACCGTTCCGGCTCGCCGGCCACCCATCTGCTCCCCGCCGTGCAGCAGCGGTGGCAGGCTGACGCCGTTGCGGATGTAAAGCCCGCCGACTCCCTTGGGCCCGTGAAACTTGTGGGCGCTGAAGGTCAGAAAATCGACCGGGACTTCTTTCAGATCAACCTTCATCTTGCCGATCGCCTGGACCGCGTCGGTGTGCAGGTAAACACCGTGTTCTTTGCAGACGTCGGAAATTTCTTTCAGCGGCAGAATCAGACCGGTCTCGTTGTTGGCCCACATGACCGAGACCAGCGCGGTCTGATCGGTGATGGCCTCTTTCACCGCTTTGGCGGTAATCAGACCGTCCCGGTCCGGCGGCAGGTAGGTGACTTTGACCCCGTGTTTTTCCAGATAGCGACAGGATTCCCGGACACAGGGATGCTCCAGCTGGGTGGTGACGATATGTTTTTTGCGGGTATCCTTGAGCAGGTTGAAATAGAGCCCGAGGATGACCGTGTTGTTCCCCTCGGTGGCGCAGGAATTGATAATGATGTCATCTTCATCCCTGGCGCCGATGCCGGCGTAAAGCTGCTCCATCGCCTGGTGCAGGTAGGGGCGCACCTCGATACCGAAGGAGTGCAGCGAGTTGGGATTGCCGTACATGTGGCAGTAGAAGGGGTCCATCGCATCGCGGACCAGCGGATCGACGATGGTGGTTGCATTGTTGTCGAGATAAATTCTTTCCATGATCTTCGTTCCTGAACGTCTGCCGCAAAAATGATGCCGACAAAAGTCGGTCGCATCTCTGACACTTAAGTTGGGAATAGCGGACCTT
>JAADGW010000227.1 GCA_013152145.1 Deltaproteobacteria bacterium | reverse complement strand
CCCTTTCAACTGGCGCAGCTGCATTTCATCAAGGCCCGGAGTGGTTAAGCGGATATGCACCTGTTCGGTCATGTTACCGTTGACATCCCGCAGCAACAAGACTTCATTGGCGAGTATTTTACAGGATTCCTCACCAACATCAAGCTCACCGCTGACCAACAGCGGATCCTCCCCCTTTAAGAGGTCCATGGCCGCGGCGTAGATTTCGGGGAAAACTACCATTTCAACCGACCCGCTCAAATCTTCGAGGGTAACAAACGCCATCCGGTCACCCTTTTTGGTCATCAACTCCTTGATCCCGGAAACAATCCCGCAGACCCGCACCTGCTCCTTGTCGGTGCGTTCGACCAGTCCTGCCGTCTCACAGGTGGCAAACCGCTTGATCGAGTCACTGTAACGAGCCAGCGGGTGGCCGGTGACATAAAACCCGAGGGCTTCTTTTTCGTGACTGAGCAGAAGCTTTTCATCCCATTCTTCGATATCGGGCAGCTCACCGTAACCGTTGCCGGCCGGCGAAACGATCTCGTTGCTGCCGAACAGGGAATCCTGCCCCGAATCCCGCTCCCGCTGCAGACGCTGACCGATCTCCATCGCCCCTTCGAGAGCGGACATGAACTGTGCCCGCTTGCCGCCGAGGGTATCGAAGGCCCCGCATTTGATCAACGCTTCAACCACTTTCTTGTTGACTTTGCGCAGATCGACCCGCTCGCAAAAATCCTGCAGCGAAGCGAACGGCTTATCCCGTTTGACCTGGAGGATTGAGTCGAGCGCCGCGGAACCGACCCCCTTGACCGCGCCAAGGCCGAAGCGCATCGATTCTTCGGAAACGGTGAAAGACCGGTCCGAAGCATTGATGTCGGGCGGATGCACCTCGATGCCCATCGCCCGGACCTCGCTGATGTTCTTGATGACCTTGTCGGTGTTCTCCATATCCTCGGTCAGCAACGCCGCCATAAATTCCACCGGATAGTGGGCTTTCAGGTATGCCGTTTGATAGGCAACCAGCGCATAGGCGGCCGAGTGCGATTTATTGAAACCGTAGGCGGCGAACTTTTCCATCAGATCGAAAACACCTTCGGCCTTTTTCAGATCAAGCTTGTTCTGCCCGGCCCCGGCGAGGAAGGTTTTCTTCTGCTTGGCCATCTCCTCCGGCTTCTTTTTCCCCATCGCCCGCCGCAGCAGGTCCGCGCCGCCGAGGCTGTAACCGCCGAGAACCTGGGCAATCAACATGACCTGTTCCTGGTAAACGATAACCCCGTAGGTATCGTTGAGGATCGGCTCCAGTTGTGGGAAATCGTACTTGAACTGTTCCTGACCATGCTTCCGCTTGATGAAGGAATCGACCATCCCCGAGCCCAGGGGTCCGGGTCGGTAGAGCGCGACCATGGCGATCAGATCCTCAAAACAGTTCGGCTTGAGCTTGACCAGGTATTCCTTCATGCCGGATGATTCGAGCTGGAAAACACCGGTCGTCTCACCGCGGGAGAGCAGCTCGTAGGTTTCTTTGTCGTTATCACGCACCAGCTTGAGGTCGAAATCCGGGTCCTTGCCCGCACGGATCAGCCGCACCGCGTTTTCGATGACGGTCAGGGTCTTCAGCCCGAGGAAATCGAACTTGACCAGTCCGATCTCCTCGACGTACTTCATCGGATACTGGGTAACCTGACCGCCCGATTTGGGATCGACGTAGAGCGGCAGGTATTCCGACAACGGCTTCGGCGTAACCACGACCCCTGCCGCATGGGTTGATGCGTGCCGGGTCAGGCCTTCCAGCGCCAGCGAGATTTTGACCAGTTCGGCGACCTTTTTATCCTTGTCGACCAGTTCTCGAAGCTTCGGTTCCTGTGCGATCGCCTCCTTCAGGGTGATACCAAGAACGCCGGGCACCAGTTTGGCAATTCTGTCGACCTCGCCGTAAGGGATATTCAGCGCCCGGCCGACATCCCGCAGCACCCCCTTGGCGAGCATGGTGCCGAAAGTGATGATCTGGGCGACATTTTCCTGACCATACTTTTCACGGACGTAGTCGATAACCTTTTCCCGACCGTAGATACAGAAATCAACGTCGATATCAGGCATCGAAATCCGTTCCGGGTTGAGGAAACGTTCGAACAGCAGGTTATAGGGGATCGGGTCGATATCGGTGATACGGATAGAAAAGGCAACCAGCGAACCGGCCGCCGAGCCCCGCCCCGGACCGACCGGAATAGCGTGATTCTTGCCCCAGTTGATAAAGTCGGCGACAATCAGAAAGTAGCCCGGGAAACCCATGTTTTTGATACAGGCCAGCTCTTCCGCCAGCCGGTCGCGATAGATCTGTACATCTTCATCGCTCAGCTCCCGCAGCTTGCGGATTTCATCGAGACGTTCTTCAAGTCCGGTACGACTCAGCTCTTCGAGCACCTCGTCAAGGGTTTTTTCAGCCGGTTTTTCATACTGGGGAAAGTGATAGGTATTGAAGTCGAGTTCCAGGTTGCACCGCTCGGCAATCCTGACCGTGTTGGCGATCGCGTCGGGATGATCCTTGAACAGGGCGATCATCTCATCGGGGGTTTTAACGTAAAACTCATCGTTGGAAAACCGCATCCGGTTCGGATCATCCATGGTTTTGCCGGTCTGGATGCAGAGCAGCACCTCATGGGCAAAGGCATCCTCACGGGTCAGGTAGTGGCAATCATTGGTCGCCACCAGCGGCAGGTCGAGCTCCCTGGCGATCGACACCAGTCCGGCATTCGCCTTGGCCTGTTCCGGCAAGTAATTTTCCTGCAGTTCCAGATAGAAGCGGTTGTCATCGAAAATCTGTGAGATTTCCCGCGCCCGCTGCAACGCCTCTGCCGGTTGATTGAGATTGATCAGGGTCGGCAGTTCACCGCCGAGACAGGCCGACAGAGCAATCAGACCTTCGTTGTGGCTGGCCAGTAATTCCCAGTCGATGCGCGGTTTGTAATAGAAACCTTCGCGGTAGGCGGCAGAAATCAACCGGCAGATATTCTGATAACCGGCCAGGTTCATGCACAGCAACACCAGATGGTAGGACGCTTCCGAAGAACCGCGGGCGTTCCCCTTGGTAAAACGGGAGCCGGGGGCGACATAGACCTCACAGCCGATGATCGGCTTGATACCACCGGCCATCGCCTTGCGGTAGAACTCGACCGCGCCGAACATGTTGCCGTGATCGGTGACCGCCACCGCCGGCATCTTATATTCCTTGGCGCGGGCGACCAGTTCTTCCAGCTTGATAGCGCCGTCAAGCAGACTGTATTGACTGTGCAGATGCAGATGAACGAAGTTGGCGTGTTCCATAAACCCAGCAGAAAATTGAGGTCAAAAAGAAAAAACCGATCAACCTCCGAGGCACTGATCGGCTATGAATTTGTCAGGGAAATTTACCACCGTTGTTCAATACTGGTCAACCGAAACCGGCAGGTATAAATGATCTACGGGGTGAGTTATCAGCAATCATCACCACGGAGAAGCTTTCAGCCGCTACCGGGTCGAGGTACGGAAGAACGGGTCTCAGCTCAATCGGCTTGCAACTTGGGCTGATAAATGATCAGATATTTTGGTAACAAAAAATAGTAACTATTCAGCAGCGCGAGGTCATCTGGCTGAATGATTACAAAACATGAAGAGACCCGCGGCATAAATTTTCAAGCCAACAAACGACAGGAGTCAATGCATGCGTATTGAAACAGACCTTAAGCTCGGCTTTAAAGATGTGCTGATCCGACCGAAACGTTCAACCCTGAAAAGCCGCGCCCAGGTCAATCTGGAACGGGAATTCACTTTTCTGCACAGCAACCGTCGCTGGCACGGTATCCCGGTGATTGCCGCCAACATGGATACGGTCGGCACCTTCGAGATGGCCGAGGTGCTCGCCGAGTTCGGTCTGCTGACGGCAATCCACAAACATTACAGCACCGAACAATGGGACAGCTTCCTCAACAACCGCGATGATGACATCTACCAGCGGATCATGGTCAGCACCGGAACGGCTGAAGTTGATTTTTCCAACCTGCAGAAAATTCTCGAACGGCACCCCAAGCTCGAATTCATCTGCATCGACGTTGCCAACGGCTACGCTGAATCATTCGTCGAATTCGTCAAACAGGTTCGTGACAGCTGCCCCGAGAAAACCATCGTCGCCGGAAATGTCGTCACCGGCGAAATGGTCGAGGAACTGCTGCTCTCCGGTGCTGACATTGTTAAGGTCGGCATCGGTCCCGGCTCGGTCTGTACCACCCGGGTCAAAACCGGGGTCGGCTACCCGCAGCTGTCGGCAGTCATCGAATGCGCCGATGCGGCCCATGGTCTCGGCGGCCGGATTATTTCGGACGGCGGCTGCGGCTGTGCCGGTGATGTTGCCAAGGCGTTCGGTGGCGGCGCTGATTTCGTCATGCTCGGCGGCATGCTGGCCGGTCACGATGAAAGTGGCGGTCAACTGGTGCAGCGGCAGGGACAGCAGTTCAAACTTTTTTACGGCATGAGTTCTTCGACGGCGATGGAAAAACATGCCGGTGGAGTAGCCGAATACCGGGCTTCCGAGGGGAAAACCGTTGAGGTTCCGTATCGTGGACCGGTCGCGGAAACGATCAGGGATGTCCTCGGCGGAGTGCGCTCTACCTGCACCTACGTCGGTGCCGGGGCTTTGAAAGAGTTGACCAAGCGGACCACCTTCATTCGCGTTCAGGAGCAGGAGAACAAAAAATTCAGCTGAAGAACCGGCCGGTTTGTCGGCCGGGAAAGCACATACCGGGCACAAAAGAGGCCGCTCTCGTTGTGAGAGCGGCCTCTTTTGTGCCCGGCGGCAAGTAAACTAGAAATCCGGCAGAGCGGGTGGAGTCTGGTCAAAGATGGTCGAAAATGACCAGACCACATCCTGACTCAATGTGTTGCCGAGTGAATCGGCCAGCTCTTTCCGCAAGGTGACCTGATAGTGACTGAACGGCAGCAATACCTGATCCGGGGTAAAGGTCAGTTTTTTCTCATCAGCGTTATAACTGACGCTGCCCGGCTGCAAACCGTTGGGGCCGGACAGAACCACCAGGCTGTTCGAAATCAGAGTTTCATCAAGCGGTTCATCAAAAACAATCCCGACCGTCACATCGACCGATGCCGTATCTCCCGCCGGAGGAGTTTTACTGAGCAGTTCCGGCGGGTGCATATCCCAAGTTGGCCGGTCCTGCGAAATCCGTTGCTCATACAAGGTCAGCAGATCCACATCGAGTTGCGTCGCGTCGATTGAAGCCGTCGTTGTTGCAACCAGTGCTGCAACGTCGGCTGGCTGATCAGTATTGCGTTCATCGTTAAGCGCCTGCTTGATCACCGGCGCCTGATCCAGAATTTTGTCACTGATCATATAGGCAACCGCCGCCTGTTCACTGTCGGCGACCTGTCCACCAAGATTCTGTTCAATAGCGGTCTGCAGACTGCCCAATAAAGCGGCGGCCACCCGCGCTGCCTTGTGGGTACGGCTGTACTCCGTCGCCAGTTGCTGATCCGCCGCCGCAGCACCCCCGGTTCCGTGTGCCAGATAATCCTCGAACAGTGAAACATTATCATCGATGCCCAGCGCTGTACGCACCTTCAAAACGGCCTGCAGTTCGGTGAAAGAAGGATTTTTCTCCCGCACGACCTTAACCATCCGGGTCAACGGCGAAATAAAAGTCCATCGCCCCCGGGGAGCTTCCAGCAGGTAGCTTTCGGCAACCGCCAGACCGCTGTCCTCATCGATCGTCTGGCCGGCAATAACCTGTACCACCACCGGATAGAGATCACCTTCTCCGGGGTTGACTTCCAGAGTGTAGGCCCCGCCGGCAGTTGACATGGTGGTCGGCTCTCCGTTGTCGTACAGACGATTGGCGTTACGGTCGAGAAACACCCTGGCATCGCGCAGGTAGCCGTCGGCAACCGTTCCGTTCAGGGTTGTCACGGCAGCACCGCCGCTATCCGCTGTTTTGGTCCCGCTCGCGGCATCACCCCCGCCACCACCACCGCCGCAGGCACTGAGGAGTAAGAGCGCCAAGCCACAACAGATTCCACCGAATATCATCGGATATTTTTTCATCGCTGTTCTCCTGTTATTGTTGCGGTCTGGGGACGAGCAGCTTGACCGGCTGATCGGTCGGATTGACATAGATCCAGTACCCGATCCAAGGGGTCAGGATGGCGCTGTCAGCACCGGCAGCACTGGCGAAGGCATTCCCGCCGCCCCAATCTTCACCGAGATAGGAGTAAACCCCGTCGATCAACAGATTGTCGGCAACAGCGGTCAACCAGGGGACCGGAGGGTTGTTTCCGGAGACCACCTGCACATCGGCCAGAGCGACATTGCCCTGATATGGATTGGCAATCAGATTCCAGCCCGGGACAACCGGAATTTCGTGACTTGCCGTGCTGATTTCGCCATAAGCCGCGAATTGCGGCAAGGTGCTGCCGGCCGTCCGTTTGAGCAGATACCCCTCTCCAGCAATCAACGGTCCGCCGGTACCGGTCAGGCTGAAGCTTCCCGATCGGTCGGTGGGCACCCAGCGATAGACCTGATCATCGTACAACAAGAGATTACTGCTGAGTGCGGCGCTGTCGATATCTGCCGAGATGCCGATCAGATTCCTGCCGTTGAGCAATTCAACCGTCGGCCCGCCCAGTTCACCGGAGACCGGATAACGCCACAGCTGGACACCGGAATCGTCTTCCACAACAAAATGGAATTGATGTGTATAAGCCGGCCCGAGGGCGGTGAGAAAAACATACCGGGCTCCGGCAGACAAAATCCCGGAATCAAGCTGCATCGGGTAACGATATCCATCCAGGATGAGGAAAACTTTCCGTTGTGCCGCAGTTCCTGTATCGCGTAGCGTGACCCGGAAGCGATAATCGAGATCAAGCTTGGGGTTGTTGGAAACCAGGTTATTGCTGTCATCACCACCGTCGACGCGGTCCACTCCGCGTCGGATCAAAACTGAGTCCGGAAGGAATGGCCGCAAAGACGGCGTTAATAGTATGATGTGCGGAGACGTTGTCAAACTGATAACCGGCCACTGTGCCGACCGAGACATTGTCGACCAGCAGATCATTCACATAGTACCCGGCCATCGCCGTCAGAGTGTAGCTCTGCGAACCGCCGTACAGCACTGAAGTCTCCCCCTCCGGAGTGATGAACCCGCCACTGCCGGTGGATGCGCTGATCACCCAGCCCGATTTACTGCTGTCAAGCGGTGCACCGTCACGCACATCGGAAACACCATCATTGTCATCATCGCTATCGGCATTGTTGCCGATCAGATCACCATCAGTGTCGAGCCACTCGCTGCCATCATTGGGGAAGGCATCCAGCTCATCAAGGACACCGTCACCGTCACTGTCCAGCGGGACATAAGCCTGCACCTCGATGGAGAACAGCGGCAGAAAAACAATCGCATTCCCGTCACTGGCACCGATAGCGATCGCCGCAGCGGTTCCGAGCTGTTGATCACTCGGGGTACCGCTCAACTGGCCGGTGGTGGTGTCAAAACTGGCCCAGGCCGGTTTGTTGCTGATACTGAAGGTCAGACTGTCCCCATCCGGGTCACTGGCTGTCGGGGTAAAACTGTAGCCGGTCCTTGCCATCACGGTTGTCGCCGGGGAACCGCTGATGGTCGGTGATTGATTACTGTTGACAACGGAGATAGCGACGGTTTCCGTGTCACTCAAAGCACCATCAGAAACATTAAAAGTAACGGTGAAATCTCCGGCCTGAGAAAAATCAGGTGACCAGTTGAAGCGTTGTTGCGCGACATCAAAACTGGCCCCGGCAGGCAGACCGGAAACGCTGTAAACAAGAGCATCATTGTCCGGATCACTGGCCGTTATATGCAGAACCAGGTCTGCGCCTTCATGGATAGTCTGACTGCCGATCGCATCCAGCACCGGTGCCTCGTTGAGGTTGGCAACCGTCAGACTGACAGTTTCTGCATCACTGAGTGAACCATCCGAAACCCGGAAGGTCACCGCATAGGTCCCGGCCTGATCGTTCGCCGGAATCCAACTCAGAGAACGGGTAGAAGGAGTAAAGACCGCACCGGCCGGAAGATTTTCGGCACTGTAGGTCAGTGAATTATTATCCGCATCGCTCGCATTGACGATCAGGTTGAAGCTGTCCCCTTCCGTCAGATTCTGGGAGCCGATCGTCTCCAGCACCGGAGCGCGATTGACATTGGTCACATTGATGGTGACGGTTTCAGAATCGCTCAAAGAACCATCACTGACACTGAAAGTGACCGGGTAAATCCGGGTATTTTCTGTGACCTCAAAAGGAGGAGTCCAGCTGAACAAACGGGTTGCCGGGTTAAAACCGGCACCGCTCGGCAGATCGACGGCACTGTAGGTCAGGCCATCATTATCCGCATCGAAACCGCTGATCGTAAAGTTGAGGGCGGTTCCTTCGGCGACACTGCGGGTTCCGATCTCGGCCAACAACGGCGCACGGTTGACATCGCTGATGGATATCGAAACGACCTCAGATGCGCTTAAACTGCCGTCCGTAACACTGAAGGTCACGGAATAAACCCCGGCCTGCTCATAGTCCGGAGTCCAGCTGAACAGCTGAGTCGTCGGGTTAAAACTCGCACCGCTCGGCAGGGTGCTGGTCGTATAGGTCAGCGTATCAGCATCCTGATCGGTTGCCGTGACGGTAAAACTCAAACTGCTGTTTTCGGCCCCCTGTTTGCTGCCGATAGCGTTGAGTTGAGGGGCTCGATTCCCGTCACTGACCGTGATCGTCACCACCTCGGAATCGTTGAGACTGCCATCGCTGACACTGAAAGTGACCGGATAACTGCCGGCCTGGGTGGTACTCGGCGTCCAGTTGAAAGTGCCGGTTGCCGCATTGAAACTTGCACCGGTCGGTAATCCGCCGGCGCTGTAAGTCAGGGTGTCGTTGTCGGCATCGGTTGCAGAAACGGTAAAATTGAGTGTTGCCCCTTCAACCACCGATTTGGCTCCGATTGCCGCAAGCACCGGGGCCGTATTGTTGCTCCCGCCGCCACTATCGACAATCGGGCTGTAGACAACATTTGAATAGCTGCTTTCGTTGCCGGCGGCATCGTAGGCGGTCACCGCAAAATAATGTTCGTCGGCATCGGCAAGACCGGTGATGATGTAGGTCAGGACATTACCGACATCAACCGGCGAGGCCCCCTCAGCAGCACCCGTTCCGTTCAGCGGCGGCTGGTTTGAATTGGCCTTGTAATAAATTTTATACCCCGTCACCGTGCTGGGACTGGCATCCCAGGACAGCGTGACGGTTTTAGCCAGCACCTGTCCGGCCAGCAACAGTGAAACAAAAATCAACACAATCGTTTTCATCAGCAGTCTACTTCTCATTGTTTCCCCCGACGCCTCTATGCTTTCATTGTTCGGGCTAAAAAAAATGCGCTCATCTTCCGTTGCCGAAGATGAGCGCATTTAAAAATTCCGGTTGCGATAAGAAATGCGCTGCATTCTCTTCGGCAACCCGGCTGTCCTAAAATTGAGGACCCGTGGCTTTGCGTCACCAGATTTCTCTGGTTTTGCCCTTTCGGAGATATCTGTATGGTCACAAATATGGCTCTACAATTCCTCTCCTGACTCAAACCCAAACTCTGATCATTTTACCACAACAACTGAAAGACGCCCACCCCGTTGCCGAGGTGAGCGCCTTTTTCAACCGTATCCGTCAGGTTGGAAGAAATGCACTGCATCCACTTCGGCAACCCGGCTGTCCTGAAATTGAGGACCCGTGGCTTTGCGTCACCAGATTTCTCTGGTTTTGCCCTTTCGGTTGATAGCTGTCCAGCTACTATATAGCTTTGCAATTTACGCTTGACAATAACAAAAGTCAAGCAAAATGAAACAAACCTAATTCCTCAGTCGCCCAATATCCTGACACCGCACCGCTCCAACATCGAGACCAGTCTAATCAGCGGCAGACCGATCAGGGCATTGTAGTCCTCCCCTTCCAGCTTTTCCATCAGCGCAATCCCCAGCCCTTCAATTTTAAACGATCCGGCACAATCCAAAGGTTTTTCCCGCCGCAGATAGTTCCAGATCTGCTCATCAGAGAGTTGCCGGAAGGTGACTGAAAAAGGGACATAATCGGTCATGAGGGTACCGGAGCGGCTGTCAACCAACGCCAGACCGGTGACAAAGGTGTGACGTTTACCCGCCATCTGCCGGAGTTGCTGGAAGGCTTTTTCCAGAGTCCCCGGCTTACCGATCGATCGGCCCGACTGATCGATAAAAACCTGATCCGAACCGATGATCAGGGCATCGGGATAATCCACAGCGAGGCTTTGAGCCTTCCCCAGAGCCAGATGACGAACCAGTAAAGAAGGGGTCACCTGTGAAGCGATCTTCTCATCATACGCGGGCGCTACGGCAACAAAGGGAAGTTGCAGCTGCCGCAGAAGCTGTTGCCGGTAAGGACTGGTCGATGCCAGGATAATCTTTCGCATAGTTCATCCGTATCTATGACAAGCACCGCCGGCTGACTGCTCGATTTACGCAGCCAGACAAGGGCCCTGGTTTGCCGATTCCGAGACAGAAGGCTTGCCGTTCAGAGCCGGCGCGGTCGGTGAAAGAGCACCGACTGTGGCAAAAACCTGCTGTACGGCCTCCAGCAGTTGCGCTTTGAGAAGCCCTTCATCAACCGCAACGGTAAAGTTTTCCACTTGCCCGTCGTCAGTCCACAACGGCAGAACCTGCACATGCGGGGAACCACCGAGGTGAACTTCTCCCCACAGTTCCAGTTGACCGTCACCGAGCAGGCCACGGACGACCCCTTCAGTCCCGTTGCCGGTCCGCTGCAGAGCAATATCACGGATATCAAAGTAGATGCTACCCTCTTCTGTGCCTGACATTGGAGCTAACCAGATCATTTCGTCCTCCCGCGCTAGGTTTCAAGTTAGTCTCCATTCTCCCTATCGGCGAGTCAGAATATGTCACAGTTGTCAGGATTTAATTTGAAACTCCAGGCCCCGGGTCAACCCTTCGACAAACTGCTGCTGCAGCAATGGCGGCCCCAGCACCCGCACATGCGGTACGAAGGAATAGATCCAGGAGAGGATTTCCTTGTCTCCGGCGGCCTCAAAACGCAGTAGCAACGAACCTTCCGGCCCTTTTTCAAGCTGCTGATCCGGGTGCCAGATCCGTTCACGCACAAGATGGGCAATCTCTTTATCGAACAGGAGTTCAACCTGCTGGGTTGCACCGTCGTCGATCAGACCGAAAGCGGCCCCGGTCAAGGCATCAGCAGAGTAATCCTCCGGCACCTCAAAACGCTCCGTCAACCGTTCCAGACTCTCGATCCGTTCGATGGCAAACAGCCGCAAGGCCTGGCGATTATGGGCATAACCACCCAGATAAAGGGCATTTTTGAAAAACAGCAGGGTATAGGGATCAACCAGATAACTGCTGCTGCGACGTTTGGCCGGCCGGTACTGAATCTGACAGCGTTGCTGTTTCAACAGCGCCTGACGTAACTCCTGCAACAG
>JAADGW010000114.1:4985-12043 GCA_013152145.1 Deltaproteobacteria bacterium | reverse complement strand
ACGGGATACCTGGGAGATATCGCTCTGGATGAAGTTCGTATTTACGGTCCCGGTCGCGCCGGAACCACTTATCTCAATGCGGCCAATGCCGTGACAGCCGCCGCAGCAGACACCACCTCCCCGGCCTGGCCGGATGCTACGACTCTGCGGCTCGACATTGCCGGGAGCGATAATTGTGGCACGGCGCTGACCGATATCGGCACCTTCACCTTTTACGTTGACAATACGGCGCCGACGATCAGCGCTTTCCTTTTGCCGTCGACCGCGGTCTCGCCGATTTCAGTCGACGCGTTCAACGTTTCCGATAATGTTGCCGTGACCGGTTACATGATTACCGAAAGTGCGGTGGCCCCGGCTGCCGCTGATGCCGGGTGGCAGTCGACCAAGCCGACCTTGATTACCACCGCCAGTACCGGTTCGATAACCTTCTACGCCTGGGCCAAGGACGCGGCGGGTAATGTTTCCGCCGGGCAGAGCGCGACGGTCACGGTCTCGGCCGATGTCTCGGCACCGGTCGTCACCGCTTTTGTGATGACCGATACCGACTTCTCGCCGATTCCGGTGATCAGCTTCAGCGCGGCCGACAACAGCGGCGTGGTGACCGGCTATATGATTACTGAAAGTGCGGTGGCCCCGGCTGTCGGCGACGCCGGTTGGCTGAGCGTTCCGCCGGCCGAGGTTGCCAGTGCCACAACTGGAGCGACGACCTTTTATGCCTGGGCCAAGGACAGCGCCGGTAACGTTTCCACCGCGGCGAGCTATAATGTCACGGTCAAGGTCGACAGCAACGCTCCGGTTGTCAGCTTCGTGCTGCCGGCAACAGCCGGGTCCCTGACCTTTAACGTACTTTCCTTCTCGGCGGATGATACGACCGGCGGTGCCAGCAGCAATACCGGGGTTGCCGGGTATATGATCACCGAAAGCGGGATTGACTCCGATCCGGTCGATGCCAACGATTCACGCTGGACGGATGCGCCGGATTTAACGGTTACGGCCTCCACCGACGGCATCCGGACATTCAAGGCCTGGGCGAAGGATGTGGCTGGCAACATCTCCATCGCGGTCAGTCAGTCGGTCGATATTACCCTGCCGGCGACCTGCGATTTTGCCATCGCTGCCGGCGGAACCTATATCGAGGCGGAAAATTATACCAATATCGGCGCGGCCAATCCCTGGGAATGGGTCGAAGTCGTTACGCCGCTCAATGACAGCAGCGGTGATTCATCCTCCGGCGGCTACTTGGCGACCACCGTCGGTGGGACCGGCACCCAGCCGAATGGTTCGCGGGCTGATTACCCGGTCGATTTCACCACCGGCGGAACCTACTGCATCTGGATCCGCGCCCTTGATCAATCGGGTGCCGGCGGTGGCGATTCCACTTTCTGGGGGGTCGACGGGACCGTTGTCGGCGCGATTACCGAGTCTGCTGATAACCAGTGGGCCTGGGACTCCGATGTCCAGAACGGCAGCAACTGCACAACTATTTCTGCCGGGAATCACACTCTCAACCTCTGGCCGCGTGAAGCGGGACAGAAGACCGATGCCTTCTTTATCGGGATTTTCAACGCCAATATTGATCCCTCGGCCGGCGGCATTTTCAGCGGTGACAACGACCAGACCACCACCACCGCCGATCTCGATGGTCAGGGGATCAAGACCATCGATCCGACCTGTATCGACAGCAGCGGCGGGGGAGCTCCCGGCGGCGGTGGCGGGACCGGCTATATCCTGATTCCCGACGGCCAGAGTATCAACGGCAACCCGATCGACTCCACGCAGCTCTTTTCGACCGATCAGACTATCACCACCTGCAGTTACCGGGCCCTCGGCGGCGAGAGTGACGGTTTCAACGGTTTCGCGCTCGACAGTAAATGGAGCAAGACCGATATTGGCGGCGATCCGGCGGCGGCACCGCTGCTGGTCAGTGAAAAGCTGCGTCTCTACGGCGGCGGCCTCGATATCTGGGGGACCAGTGATATTTTCACGTACCTCTATCAGGGCGGCAAGAGCGGTGACTTCACGATCGATGTCAAGGTTGAATCGATTCAGAATACCAACGCCTGGGCCAAGGCCGGGATTATGGTGCGCCAGAGCCTGGCCGCCAACAGCCCGCATGCGATGATCGTCATTACTCCGGGCAATGGCGTCGCTTTCCAGCGGCGGGTCCTCAGCGGCGGGACCTCTTACAGTACCTCCGCCGCCGGTCAGTCGGTTCCCAAGTGGTTGCGCCTGAAGCGCTCCGGCAACAGTTTTTATGGTTACTATTCAAATAACGGCAGTGACTGGGTGCTGGTCGGCAGCGACACGGTCAACATGTCCGGTACGGTCAATATCGGCCTGGCGATCACTTCCCACGTGACCGGTACCGATACCAATGCTCTGTTCGACAACTTCATGTTCATGCCGGCGGCAACCAGTGGTATGAATGAAACCTGGACCGCCACCTCCGGGGCCTCCAAATCGATCGATACCACCGACTGGAGCGACGGTTACACCGGTCTCAGTGTCCGCTGCTCCGGTCTCAGCGACCCGGAAACCAATACCTTCTACTACAACAGCTGTATTGACAGTACCCCGTCGACCCTGTCGATCCATTCCGGCCAGACGGTCGGTGGCTCGACGGTCAGTGTGAATGCGCTCTACGATCATACCGGCAATCTCGGTTCTTTCACTTACCAGATCAACGGTATCGATGTGCTCAACCCCTGGAACAGTTATTCACTGGTCGCCGCCGGCAACTCCGGGACCGCCACGCTGCAGGTGACCGGCATTGACCCCGATTGCGGCAGTAGCAGCATCAGCGATACCGGCGTCATCAATGTCGATAACAGCTGCACCGACCCCGATCCTTCGACCATTACCATCCTCACCGGGCAGGCGACCGGCGGCGCCAGCGTTGATCTGACCCAGCTGTTCAGCTCTACCGGGGATGTTTCTTCCGGCGGTTTCACCTACAAGATCAACGGTTCGGTGATCGGCGACCCGACCGCCTGGGACAGCCGCGCCTATGGTACCACGACACCGGAAGCGGTCACTTTTGAGGTCAGTGGTACCGACCCTGATTGCGGCAGCAGTATTACCGCCATCAACAGCCTGGAAATTGACAATGCCTGTTCTTTTAATGCGCCGAGCATCAGCTTCAATCAGGATATCAACTACGTCGGCGCCGGTCGGTCGGTCCCTTACACCATCACCGTGCGCAACGAGGACAGTTTCAACTGCGGTGCCTCGACCCTGACCATCTCTCTGGACAGTGACTCCAACGCGGTTGATTTTGCCGCCTCTTATTTTCCCGACCCGAGTACTATCACCAGTGCCGGGGTCAACGTCGCCGGGGATAAGAAGTCGGCAACGGTTGTCCTTGCCGGTCATGAATCGGCCTTGATCGAATTGGCAGTGACCGCCAAGAGTGGTGCCACTGAGTGGAACATCAACGATACCCAGGTCAGTGTTTCCAGCGCCAGCGGCACCAATAATGCGACCGCCTCGACCAAGGTTTTTCTGGTCTCACCGATCACCCATAACAGCGTCACCACCAATTCGGCCAAGTGGGGCGGCAGCGTCGACAGCGCCGGCAATACCGTTACCCAGGGAACCTGGGGAACCAGCGACAGCGGTTCTAAATATGGCAACTTCAGCTGTCTGACCTGCCACGAAAAGAATGGTCCGAACATCAAATGGATGAAGGGGAGTATCAACATGCCGGCCGATTCTACCGACGCGACCTGGGGAATCAGCGGTCTGGCCAGTCTGCCGGTCAGTTTTCAGGATGCCCGCGCCGGATCGGTTGACTGGGGTGATGATGATCCGGACGGGGATGATGCCGGTGAAGCATCGCCCAACGGTGGTCCCGGGCGGATCGGTTCGACTCGTGCCTGCGAGGTCTGTCATTCGGCAACCATGTACCACCGTTACGACACCGAAGCTGATCCGGACGGCACCGGACCGCTGACCAAGCAGAGTACCTACAGCCATTTCAACGGTCGCGATTGTACCGATTGTCACCGCCACAGCCTCGGGTTTACCGCCAGTTGCACCGGTTGCCACGGCAATCCACCGACCGAAGCTACGCTCGGCGGACCGACCGGGCTGGCCGATATCCCGGCACCGACCGGTTCTACGACTCCGGGGACCCACTACAAGCATGTCGAAGTGTTGAATTTCCCCTGCGAATACTGCCATTCCGGCTGGCGGACGGTCGGCGAGATGCCGAAAACGATCGGTGGGAAACAGGATATCAATAACCAGTTCCAGCTGTTTAATCGCCAGAGCGGTGATATCGACTATCCCCCGGCGACCAACGGTCATTATACCGGCCAGGACGGGGGTTCCTACGAAGGTGTGATTATCCCGGCCGGGCAGGGGACGCTGACCTGTGAGACTATCTACTGTCACGGCGGCACCGACAGCATGGGTGGCACCAATCCGCAGTGGAACGGTAACGTTACCTGCAACAGCTGTCATGGGACCAGTGCCACCAATACCCCGCCGGGCTACAGCCATACGACTCATGTCGGCAAGATGGGACTGGCCTGTACGGTCTGCCACGGTGACGGGTCAGTGAAGCCGCTGCCCGGTTCCAATGGTCATGTCAACGGCAGTGTCAGCTGGGATCTGACCGGCGCACCGAGCGATAACAGCGGGACCGCCGCGATGTACCGAGGAGCGGTCATCGGGGAGACCGGCAAGTTCGCTCCGAGTAGTCTCTATAACGGTGGTTACGGGACCTGTACCAATGTCGCCTGTCATTACGGCACCGAGACGCCGACTTGGAACAGCGGGCCGGCGACCTGCACCACCTGTCATAACAACGGCACCAATGACGGCGCTCTGGTCAATGCTGCGCCGGCCACGGGTAATCACCGCAACCACGTCAACCCGGTCGCGGGAACCATTGATGAGAAGATGGTCAATACGTTTATCAACAAGTGTGAGAGCTGTCACGGTGGCGGTGCAAATACCGGCAGCCATGCGGGGCATATCGGTTCTGCCGGCGGCACCTCACCGGTCGATCCGAGTGACTTCGTTGATTTCAGCGGCATGACCTACGATCGAGGGACGCAGACCTGCACCAGCCTCTGCCACGAAGCCAGCACGCCCGGCATCTGGGGTTCGGCCGGGCCGCTCTCCTGCGAAGCCTGTCACATGGCACCTTATCTCGGTCCGACCGTGATCGATCCGGATAACGAAGGGACCGGGATGGCCGGCAGCGGTTACGGATCACACCTGAAGGTGACCAAGACCGACAGCTTCACCAGCGCCACCGACTGGGGTGTCCAGTGCCGGAAATGCCATCCTTACCACAGCGGTGGCTCGGCAACCGTTCCGGAACCGCCGACCAGCTGGGATAATCCCGGCACCACCGGGGTGACCGAGACCGATAATATGGCCTACAAGCTCGGCCTGCAATTCCCGGTCACCGGCGGCATCCACCTCGGCGGCACCAGTACCTCCGGCAGTACCGAGGCCGACATCTGCTGGAACTGTCACGGGACCGATACCGAGATCAACGAATGGGGCTACAATGCTGACACCAACGGACCCAACTGGCCGGAAACCAGACTGCCCCTTGAGACGAATACGCAGGCCGGGGTCGAAGCGGCCGGGCACACTTTCTTTGCCGGCCCGGCCGGCGGCTCATACAACTACGGCTATTTACAGACCAGTAATCAAAGCAGCGGCAGCTACCCGGCTGCATCGGCGACCAGCAAGTGGGTCAACAGCAGCGGCTGGGGAAACTACCGGCGCGATGCCTATCAGCACAATACGGCGACCGGGGTTGCTTATCGTTTCAGTCGGCGGATCACCTCGGTCCACTCGGTCAATTTTACCACCGCCAAACAGGTCTCGAGTGTCAGCACAGCGATTGACGGCAGCGGCAATGTGGTCCCGGCCGCCCAGGAGATAGCGGCTGATATCCGCTGCAGTTACTGTCATGATGTTCATGATCTGAACAAGGCCTTTGCCGACGTCAGTGCCGGGATCAACGAATCCCAGACCGGTCGCCCGTTCCTGCGCGGCAGCTGGATGGGCAATCCCTACGCACCGGATGTGCCGCCGTTGTCAACCTATGCATCGGCGTACAATGCGACGAACGACAATCACTACACATCGAACGGCAGAACCTTCACCAGCGGGTATAACACCCCGCGCCTGTTCAGTCATTCGAACACCTCAAAGATGAAGGGTGGCTACTTTATCGATGCCAACAGCGGTCGACCGACGGAAGATCCGGCTTACGACAGCCTCGAAGAAACCGCCGGACTTTGTGTGACCTGCCACGGTTCGGATATCAATAATATGGACTTTTACCCGAACAGCGGCACCCACGGCAGCTACACCAACACCAGCATGTGGCGCACTGATCAGGTCAACGGTCACGCCAACGCTACGCTCGGTGCCGAAGGGGCGACCCATGCCAATGCCCGGAATATTTTTGATGCCCGTCGCGGTGAACCGGTGGATAACGAAGGGATGGGTAACCAGTCCGCCGTCGGCCAGGGTTACGCCTATGGGAAGTATGTTTTCCTGTACTCTTCGGCATTCGACAGTGGGATGTATCGGGCGATGCGTGTCTCTGATCCGACGCTGACGGCCAGCGGCTGGTACGGTGGCACCCCAGGAGCCGATTATGACGGCGGCACCCGTCCCGGGGAATACAGCACCTGGTATTACGGCAGTACCGTTGCCACCGAGACGCTGGCCATCGGGACCGACGGCAGCGGCAGCGGCCGGGCGCACAGCTTTACCTGTTCCAAATGCCACAGCCCGCATGCCACCGGCCTGCCCGCCTTGCTGATTTCCAACTGTCTGGACAAAAACCTGGCGACCTGGTCCAGGGGGGCGGCAACCCCGTCAGCCCGCTGGGCGACCAACTGCCACCGCAAAGAAGGAACCACAACTGGCTGGAACCGGTTGGCGCCGGCACAGTAACCGGTCACTCAATCCGAAGGAGAAAAAGATGAAGAAATACATCAAACCGAAAGTGGTGGGGAGCAGCAACGTGCATCCCTGCTGACAGGTAACAAAAAGGGCGACCGTTACGGTCGCCCTTTTTG
>JAADGW010000114.1:0-4980 GCA_013152145.1 Deltaproteobacteria bacterium | reverse complement strand
CCCGTCGAATGGCTCGAGCAGTGCTTTTCGCCTTGGCGTTCAGCGTGGTCGGTGGGGCTGAGCCATCATTCCGCCTGCACCGAAACGTTGTCAATCAATACTGGCCGTCGATCATTCACCGAACCTTCGAGAAAAAACAGCAGGTGGACCATCCGTGTTCGGGGGCCGGTGGTGAAATTGAGCTGAAAATTCTGCCAGCCATTGGTGCGACTGATCCGCAACAGCTCCTGACTGGCAAGATATAATTGCCGGTGCAGGCTCTCCGGGTACTGTTCACCGAGCCAGAGAAACTGCCGGTATTCGATGATACCGACGCCGGTGCTGACACCAGCGGGGAGATCGGCTTTCAATCTCAGTTCGATGCGGTAGTGCCGGTTCGGTTTCACGGCCAGCGGAGCGAAGTGACCGACGGAATCGATCCCCTTGATGCCGCGGAAGCTGAATACCCGGTTGCTGCTGATGCCATCAGCCCTGATCACCCCGGAGATTTTCAGCAGGTGCTCGCGATAGGTGCGCCAGAAGGGCAGCCGTTCGTCACCCTCCTCGGGCCGAAAATCTCCCAGTCGGGGGAACAGAGAGAGCTGCGGAGCACCCTGAAAGGTTTCCAGCAGCGGGGCTCCGGGCGGTTCCGGTGGCGAAACAGATTGCGGCCCGCTCGCCGGTTGCTGGTTGCCCCGGGGGGTGAACAGCAGCAACAGGCTTAAAACCAGCACCAGGTAGGGAATCAGCCGTTCCGGCATGAGCTGATTACTCACTCTCACCACCTTTGGCAATCCGCCGTTGCAGAGCGGCGACCACGGCGGGAATGTTTGCGTGATAGATCGGTGACCATTGCTGCGGTAAACTGGACAGATATTTTTCGGCCGTGGCGTACTGTCCGATATCGGTCAGCAGCTGGGCTTTCTGCAGGGGAATAAAAGGGTATTCCGGAAACTGTTTTTCTGCGGGCGTCAACAATTTCAGCGCTTTGTTCGGTTTGCCTTCTTTTGCCGCTATCCGGGCCAGTTGCAGGTAGGCCGCCGCGTAGCCGGGATCAAGAGCAACCGCCCGTTGCAGCGCCTGCAGGGCCGGTTCCAGTCGTTTATCCAGAAACAAGGCCTGAAAACGGTCATAGTGGGCGGCGGCACTGTTCGGCGCCACCTGCACGAGTTGTTGCGCGAGTTGTTGCTGTTTCGATTGGCTGTACATGTCTCCGGCATAGAGGGCTTCACTGCGGAGTTGCCATTCCTTCGGCATGTCGCCATCAAGCAGTGCCGGGTTTTGCATCAGCTCGGCGAGGTTGCTGATTACGAAGCGGACATCGAGAGAGACGGCCCCTTCGGCGGTCGAGTAGGAGAGGGTGGTTACCGATGGCTGCCAGTTACGCGCGCGCAGGCTGTCGACCGTGTCACGCAGCAGGTTGTAAAGCGGGGTCTTGATCTCGTTGTCGTAAAGACCGCGGAAAAATCCCGTGTCGATGTGCAGCACCAGCGGTCCGGCGATGTCGCGCAGCCTCTGGTAATGCACGGCTTCAAAGGGGACGCCGCGGATCTGCCCGGTGTAAACGCCGTTGAGCAGGTTGATGCCGGCAGCCTCTTCCGCGGTGATGATTTTCTTCTCCAGCAGCTGGCTGCGGAACTTCGCCAGGTCGAGCTGTTCCGGCTGCACCTTGGAAGGAAAGATCCAGTAGAGTTTCGAAAACATCCCGGCATCCAGGGCGGCGGTCACCGTTTGAGTCGGCAGAATCAGCGGCTCAGCGGTATTGATACTGCCATGTTGCCGCAGTTGTTGCGGGCTGCCGGTGAGGGCCAATTTTCGGGCCTGCTGCTGCAGGCTGGAAGGGATCGGCTTCAGCAGCGGATCGAAGGAGAAGAGGACCAGGGCCGGTTTTTCCACCGCCGCCGTTCGCCAGTAGGCCAGCGCCTCGTCCGGCAACTCCAGCAGCTGCGGAGTTATCGGTTGATGAAAAAGCCCGCTGCCGGTCGAGACCTTGGACCTCTGCACCGCTTTAGGAGCGGCAGTTGTCTGTTCGGGAGGTTGCGAGCTTTGTTCGCAGCCGGAAAGGAAAAACAGCAGCAAGACGGAAAACAGGGTCAGAAATCGCATGGTTGATCCTTTGGATAAACCGGAAACGGCTTGAATATCTTGACCGTTGATGGCGGAAAATCCCTCGGGCAGGACGAGCCGTTTGCCGGTGATCAGTTCGATAGCGGCAGAAGCAGGCGGAAGCCGGTATCATCAAGCCGGTAATTTTTTTCGTTGCCGCTGCTGCGGGAGCTGGTGCGGCTGAACGATTTGGCACTGTCCCAGCTGCCGCCGCGACGGCTGCGGTCAGTGCCGCTTTTCGCCCCGGTCGGATTCAGCTTCGGGCTGTGCTGATAGGTATCTTCTGCGTAGCGATCAAGGCACCATTCGTAGACGTTGCCCGACATATCGTAAAAGCCGAGGGAATTCGGTTTTTTCCGGCCGACCGGATGGGAGTTGAGGGCGGAATTTTTCTCGTGCCAGGCAACCCTGTCCCCGGAATTGCTGCCGCTGAACTTTTCCTTCCGGCCTCTGCTGCGGGCAGCGAACTCCCATTCCGCTTCGGTCGGCAGGCGGAAACGTCCGGCCGCCCCGCCGAGATTGTCGGTAAATTCAACGGCTTCGCTCCAGCTGACCGTTTCGACCGGAAAGTCAGCCCCCTGATTCGACCGGGAGGAGTTGTAGCCCATCAGTTTCTGCCATTGTGCCTGCGTGACCTCATATTTACCGAGGTAGAAATCGTCGACGCAGACTTCGTGGACCGGTTGCTCGTCTTTCCGGCCGTCACCGAACAGATCTCCCATCGGAAAGCAACCGCCGCGGACCAGGATCATCTCCATCCCGGTGAACGGTTCGTTAAATGTCGCCGGTCGGTCGCTGAGCTGTTGTTGTACGAGCAACCAGTTCTGCTCCAGAGTGGGAGCAATCTGCTGAAACCGCTGTTCGGCCAGCTCTGCCCGGGCGCGGGCTTCGCGTTGGAGGCGCAATTCCTTTTCGGCCGCAGTTCGTTCTGCCAAGGCCGCGAGCAGGTGTTCAGCGCGGCGACCGAACGTCCCGATATATTGGGTATAAATTTTGACGGCAGCGGCATAAGCTCCGGTCTGGTTGAGAGCGTGGGCGTAATAGTAGAGATCGACATCGGCCAGTTGCTCATTGTGCAGCGCTTGTTGAAAATAACCGACCGCTTGTTGAAAGTTGTTCTCTTCGATGGCGTTCATCGCTCGCTGGTAGGCGGTTATGCCGACCGGAACCTGCGGCTGGAGCTTTGCGGTTGTCGTTGTGCTGACACAACCGTTGAGCAGAAAAATTGCCAGCAGGCCGCTGAAAAGGATGTATCCGCGCCGGTATTTCAGTAACATGTCAGGGTCCTGGAGAAAGGCTGAATCGCTGTCTTTTCAGAGGTGAGAAAGCTATCATCGCTTCATTTTAGGCAACCGCCCGGAAAAATGCCAGTACAAAGATGAGAATTTTTTATGGTTTTGCCTGGGGAAACCTTTTATTATAAAAAATCGGTAACTATTCAGCAGGATGGCCTCTGGCCTCGGGGTGCCCACTTCAAGGGTGTCTGTCGCCTGGATGGCGACGGTCAAGCCCCAGGGATGGGTTCATGCGGCCCTTGGAGTGGGCGGCGCGAGGCCATCCATCGCGCCGCTGAATAGAATTACAAAAAATCGATAGTTTTGTTGTATCGGGAGTTGTTGATGAAGTATCGCTGCGCAATGATCAGTTTAAGCCTGCTGCTGGTTTTTCTGGCGGTCCCGACCTTCGCCGCGGTGACTGCTGCTGTGACCGGTAAGGTGGTCGTCGGAACGCAGCGGACGCCGGTTGCCGGGATCAGGGTGGTTGCCTATCCGGTTGACACTCAGCAGCTGCGTGGCGAGCCGCCGTTTCGTTCTGCAGTCACGGCCGAAGATGGCCGGTTCCGTATCGAACTCCCGACCGGCAGTTATTACTTTATCGCCCGGGGAGCGCAGCTCTACTGTTTCTACGGCCGCAACCCGGTGACGGTGCCGAAATCCGGCTTGACCGAGATGAATCTGGCCTTGGCCGAACGGAACCCGGTGCCGCCGACTGTTGAGTCGCGCGGCAGGACCAACCTGCTCGGCCAGCTGACCTACAACGGTGAACCGCTCGAAGGGGCGGTGGTGACGGTTTACACCGACCTGACCAGCCAGCTCAAAGGGATGGGGTTGGAGATGATCGCGCCGAGCGATGCACAAGGTATCTTCGCGGCCGAAATTCCGCCTGGGACCTATTATCTGGTTGCCCGGAAACGGAACAGCGGTGCTTTGATGGGGCCGCTACGGGCCGGTGATTTTTTCGGTTTTTACGCCGCCAACCCACTGCTGATCAGGCAAGGGGAGCTGGCGCGAGTGGCGATCGCCATGCTCAAGGTCCCGGATCAGGTCAGCCGCCTGGCCGACAGCCTGTTCGGTGAGACCAGCATCAGCGGTAAAATCGTCGATACTGCCGGGCAGCCGGTGGCCGGTATCCGGGTGCTGCTTTATCGTGATCCGATGATGCTGAACCGGCCGCTCTATGTTTCGCAGCCCTCCGCCGCTGATGGCCGCTTTATCCTTTCCTTCCCCAACGGCGGCAAGTACTTTCTGACTGCCCGCGATACCCTCGGCGGCCCGCCGGTTCCGGGGCAGATGTATGGCCGTTATCTCGGCAGCCGCGACGGCTCGGTACGTTTGCGGGCCGGGCAGAAACTGACCGGGGTTGAACTGCTTGTCGAGCCGCTGGAGTGAGGATGGCTTCCCGTTAAAACCGCTGCCCGCCTCTCCGGGCGATTATGCAGTCGGCAAAGCTTTGCCGCGGCGGAGTTTTCTCATATAATAGAAAATCTTAATTTTTCTCTGCTGCCGAGCCGCTGTTGCTTGCTACCGAGAGGCACCATCCGCTGATGTTCAAACGTCTCAGTTCCGTCAAGTTAGCCCTGATCCTGCTGCTGCTGCTTGCCGTCGTCGCCGTCGG
>JAADGW010000077.1 GCA_013152145.1 Deltaproteobacteria bacterium | reverse complement strand
CCGCTGGAAATTGTCTGTCACCGAATCTTCTGGTCAGCGACCTTCCTGATCACCCTGCTGACCATCCGGCAGCAGCTCGGCAGCCTCTGGAATACCGTCAAAGACCGCTTAACCCTGCTGACGCTGTGCGGATCGACCCTGCTGATTGCCACCAACTGGCTGGTTTTTATCTACGCCGTGCAACGCGGCGAAGTACTGCAATCGAGCCTCGGCTACTTCATCACGCCGCTGATCAGTGTGCTGCTGGGATTTCTCTTTCTGCACGAACGCCTGAACCGCTGGCAACAGTTCAGCGTGCTGCTGGCACTGGTCGGGGTCCTCAACCTGAGCATCCGCCACGGCCAGTTCCCCTGGATCGCACTGCTGCTGGCGTCATCGTTCGGCCTCTACGGTCTGTTGCGCAAACTGGCCAGAGTTGAAGCGCTGGTCGGCTTGACCATAGAAACACTACTGCTGGCACCGCTCGCACTCGGCTATATCGCCTACCTCGCCTTTCTGCAACAGGGCAACTTTTTATCCGGCAGTCTGCGGCTCGACCTGTTGTTGCCACTCTCCGGGATGGTCACGGCGATCCCGCTGTTACTGTTTGTCGGCGCTGCCAGACGCTTGCAACTGACGACCATCGGCTTTTTGCAGTACATCACTCCCAGCCTGCATTTTCTGCTGGCGGTCGGCCTTTATCGCGAGGCCTTTTCGCAGGACCAGCTGATCAGCTTTTTGTTGATCTGGGCCGGGCTCGGTATTTTTTCCGCAAATGCCATACACCGCAACCGTAAACTCCGCCAAGAACAGGCTTCCCACAACGGATAAATTGCGCCGGTTACGATTGACTCCACCGCAAAATTGAGGTAAATATTCAAACCTCTTCGCCACCCTAGCTCAGCTGGTAGAGCAGTTCACTCGTAATGATCAGGTCGTCGGTTCAAATCCGATGGGTGGCTCCAGTCACAACGCTGGCCCGCAGGAAATTCCCTGCGGGCCAGCATTGTTTTCTACCATGACCGCGATCGACCAGAACCGATATATTAATTGATATCTAGCGATAAAGACACGCAATAAAGTGTACTTTGTCCTTTCCTTTCAGTGATATTTTTTGCTATTATGTGTACCGCTTACAATCGACAGGGGGAGAGCCTTCCCTTTCCAGATTCAACCTTCAGCGCAAAAAGGAGGATGGGCGTCATGATCCGGGTAATTTACAGGGATGGAAACGAGGATCTGGTCACACAGAAATTTCTGGACATTCTGCTCTTCCTGGGCGAGGTCCAGATGTTTCAACGTAATGGCGGCTGGGTGGTGGTTGGAGTCGATCCGATCCGCGCCGAAAGTCGTCGGATTTTTACCGGCGAGGACCGTCGTCTGCACCAACAGGTTGACATCGCCCCGCTACCGATGTGCGGTTGACTTGCTGATATATATCGAGGCCGGAGAGGCTAAAAACACTTCGGCCTTTTTTGTTGCTCACTCCGAACCTGATGTCACCCGCCGTTACCGGGATTCCCCGGCAGCTGCGGGAAGGATTTCGGTATCTTCAGGTCGGGAGGCTCCGGCGGCCCGTTACGTCCTCCCCGCAAAAAACTGATCAACGCGGTAAAAACCAGTTTAACTCCCCGCCAGATTTTCGGTAACAACCAGACCATCAACACGACAAACAACAACAATAGAACGATGAAGAGGATCGGGTAGTGGAGTGCGGTCCAAAGACCGGCGATCACCACGGCATCTTCGGTCAGAGACGCCATCCAGTTGGAAAAAGGTTCGGGCGAGGCATTGATCAAAACCCGGGACCCGGCCTTGGTGGCGTGCGCTCCGGCCGCCAGACCGCCACCGACAATGGCCGCGGCCAGCGACACCGCCGGATTCATATCACCGACAGCTGCCGCCGCCAGCAGCGCTCCGGCCGGGATACGGATAAAGGTATGCAGGGTATCCCAGGAGTTATCGACTCCCGGTATTTTATCGGCGACAAATTCGACCAGGTACATCACCCCGGCAGCGAAGATGACCAACGGGTTGGCAAGAATCTGCAGGTCGGGCGGCAATACCAGGTTCCCCGATGAGCCGAGCAGCCCGAGCATCAGGAGCGCTGCATACAGGTTGATGCCGCTGGCCCAGGCAACCCCCATACTCAAGGCAATGATGGCTGAGATCTGATTCAGTTGTTCCATAACCGTCCTTTCCTGAGCAGCAAAACAAACCGGCTACGGTAGTTTTTCTCCAATCATACCCGGAATCGCTGATAAAGCGATAGACATCCAGCGACATTCGGCCCGACAGCGTGGTTCACGCCGGACAAAAAGCGGGATACCGCTGAGCAACAACTTGAGCTTTTTTCTTGCGAAAACTTGCCAAACCGGAGAGGCTGTCAGCAGAACAGCGATAGAGAATTTTCTGCTCGGCTGTTTAAGGAGTTATTGATGCGGAGAAACAAAAACCGCCTGATTTTCGTCGCCGGGGCCGGTGGTTATATCGGCGGTCGGCTGGTCCCACGCCTGTTGGCCGCCGGCTATCGGGTTCGGGCTCTGGCCCGCAGCCCCGAAAAACTGTTCAACCGCCGCTGGGGCAAACATCCGGGGTTGGAAATCGTCCGCGGCGACATTCTCGACTACCCCAGCCTGCAACAGGGTCTTGAGGGCTGTCGAGCCGCTTATTATCTGGTTCATTCGATGAACCCTGCGGTTGATGACTTTTCCCATACCGACCGGGTCGCAGCAATGAATATGGCCAAGGCCGCAGCGGCGGCCGAGCTGCAACAGATCATCTATCTGGGAGGATTGGGGGAAGAAGGCAGCGGCCTGAGCCATCATCTGCAATCACGCAGTGAAGTCGCCCAGTTACTGCAACTGGGGCCGGTTCCGGTCACCACCCTGCGGGCAGCGATGATTATCGGTTCGGGCAGCGCCGCGTTTGAAATCCTGCGTTACCTGGTTGATCGCCTGCCGGTCATCCTGACCCCGCGCTGGGTCGATACCCCCTGCCAGCCGATCGGCATACGCAACGTGCTGCACTATCTGATCGGCTGCCTGGAATGCTCGGAAACTCTCGGCGAAACATTCGATATCGGCCAACCGGAAATCCTCAACTATCACAAATTGATGGAGATTTACGCCGAGGAGGCCGGACTGCGCAAACGCTGGATTATTCCGCTGCCGTTTCTCACGCCGCGCCTGAGTTCCTACGGAATTCACCTGCTGACACCGATTCCGGCCGCCCTGGCCCGCCCCTTGACCGAGGGGCTGAAAAATCCGGTGATCTGCCATGACAACCGGATTACCGAACTGCTGCCACAAGACCTGTTCGACTGTCGCCGGGCAATCAGGCTGGCGCTGGAAAAGATGAAGCAACAACAGGTGGAAAGTTCCTGGAGTGATTCGGGACCGATCCCCCCGGCGGAATGGAGTCACTACGGCGACCCCGATTGGGCGGGAGGGAAAATCTTCACTGACGCCCGACGGATCACGGTTGATGCTCGCCCGGAACAGATCTGGCCGGCGCTGGCATCGATCGGTGGCGAGGTCGGCTGGTATTATGCCAACTGGTTATGGAAGCTGCGGGGGATGATTGATCGCGCTTTCGGTGGCGTCGGCCTGAGCCGTGGCCGCCGCGATTCACAGACTATCTATCTCGGAGATGCACTCGATTTCTGGCGGGTGGCCGATGTAGAACAACCGAAGCGGCTACTGCTCAACGCAGAAATGAAACTGCCGGGTGAAGCCGTGCTGTACTTCAGATTAAAGGAACTGGAGGACGGCCGCAGTGAACTGGATCAGATCGCCCGCTTCCTGCCCCAAGGGCTGCTCGGTCTGCTTTACTGGTACGCGGTGACGCCGTTTCACAGCTACGTATTTAACGGCATGCTGCGCGGTATCGCCAAGGCTGCCAAGACACCGATCACTCGCGGCCCGGAAAAGATCCCAGCAGGAAAAATCGGGCGCTGAAAGACCGAATTCAATCGACCGTTGCCAACAGCAGGGTCTGGTCATCATCGGCCGGTCGGCCGGCAGCAAAAGCCGCCACATGGGCGGAAATCTGCTCTAACATCTCTTCCGGGGAAACAGCATCGGCCGCGGCCAGCTGTTCACTTAAACGTTCAACCCCGTACATCTGCCCGGCATAATTGAAACGTTCAATCACCCCATCCGTATAGAAAAGCAGATGATCCCCGGTTTGCAGCCGGATTTCCTCGACCGGAATCCGCTCGTCGGCGTAGGGTTGCAGCCCCATCGGCAGAACTCCATCGCAGAACAGTTCCCGCACCCCGAGCGAGGGTCGGTAGAGCAACGGCTGCAGGTGCCCGGCCCGAGACAGTTTCAGCGTCCGCCGGTCGGCATCGTAGACGGCGTAGAGAACGGTTACCATGCGCGAATCAGAGACCTTGCACAGCTGGTTGTTGAGGTAGTGCAAGACCGCCCCCGGATCGCTGCCGTCTCCCGGGAAGGAGCGCATCAGGGCACAACTCATCGCCATCAGCACCGCCGCCTGAGTGCTGTGCCCCTCGACATCGGCGATCAGAATTCCCCAGCGATCGTCGGCCAGTTGCAGGACATCGAACAGGTCACCACCGGCATAGCGGCTGGTCTCGTAGCTGACCGCAAGCCGAAAACCGGAAATCTCCGGCAGGTGTTTCAGCAACAGCGAGCGCTGGGTGTCAGCGACCTGTTGCAGTTCGCTTTCCAGTTCATCCCGCTGCTTCTGGACTTTCTTTTTCAGCCGATTGATCGTCAGGTGGGTATTGACGCGGGCAATCACCTCCTCAAGGCGGAACGGTTTGGAAATATAATCGACCGCCCCTAATTCGAGGCCGCGCAGCCGGTCCTTTAACTCATCGAGGGCCGAAAGGAAGACAACCGGAATCTCATCAACCGCAGAATCCTCCCGCAATCGGCGGCAGACCTCAAAGCCGTTCATCCCGGGCAGCAGAATATCGAGCAGGATCAGGTCGGGCAACTCCTGCCGGGCAATTTGCAGGGCACTCGGGCCATCGACAGCCTCCAGCAACCGATAGCCCAGGCCGTCAAGTGTATCCTTGAGAAGTTCGAGATTTATCGGGTTGTCATCAACCAACAAAATCGTCTGGTTCGTATTGTCTACATGTTTCGGCATCATCATAGAGCCTCCCGCAATCAGAGAAAGCAGGTGTATCGTAAAAATTCTTGCGCAGGAACAGCCGACTGTCAATTCACAATCTGCAACTTCTCAATAAAACACTGGGGAGACTTAATTTGAGGGGAATGAAAAACCGCACCACCAACAGACTATTTATCCGAACTCCCGAAGAAAATCCGGACAATCTCTCTGAACTCGGCGTCGACCTGGCGGATGGTCGGGGCGATCATCTCTTCTTTCAGACCGGTCGCATCCCAGGCCTTGAGCTGCAACGGCGGAATCTCGTTGACCAGGTTGACCTCATGACCACAGGCATGGGCCAGCACGTCGGCCACGTGCATCAACGAGGATTCCAGCGCATAGTGGTTGGCGCTCGGGGAATGGTGGCCGCCGATCATCCGCGTCAAGGGGGTCGGCAGACGCCAGCGCAGCGCCAGCAGTTTGCCGACAATGCTGTGATCGGTCTGCAGGCAGTCCTGTTCGGCGCGGTACATCGGCAGCGGTTTATCCCGTCCTTTAATGATGGCGAGCGTGTAGGGACCGGGCATCCGCTCGAGCATAACCAACCGACCGATATCATGCAGTAATCCGCCGGAGAAGTATTTTTCGCTCCCGGTTTCTCCCAGATGGCCGGCCAGAATTCGCGCAAACAGGCCGCAACGAATTGAATGTCGCCAGAAGGAATCCATGTTGAGCAGATCGGAGGGGATATGCTTGAACTGACGGACCAGCGTGACTCCCAGCGCCAGGCTGGTCAGCTCATTCGTACCGAGCAGAGACACGGCGCGGGAGATGGAATCGATCTTGCCGGAGAAGCCGTAAAAAGGGCTGTTGACCAGTTTCAACAAGCGGACGGAAAGACTGGCATCCTTGCTGATCACCTCGGCAAGCCGACGTGAAGAGCTCTGCGGGTCATTGAGGGCATCGACAATATGGCTGTAAATAACCGGCAGGGAGACCAGTTCGACATCGCCCTTGAGCAGTTGCGACACGCTGAGAGGCTGTTGCTTATCTTCACCCGGCGGCATGACATCGGTCGCGAAGACGACCGGATCCCAACCTTTCTGCAAACTCTGGGCGAAGCGGTGTACGGCATGCCGATAGATGGTTGTCAGCGGTTCCCGGTTGATGTCATTGAGACCGAAACGCCGGTAAAGATAAACTTCGGCCTGTTCGGTAAAACCCTCCACCGCCTCCTGTTGCCGGCGATAATCTTCCCCGAGGCTCTCTTCGCAGATATCCGCCTCAATAACCCCCCAGGCCTTGAATTTCTGCAGGTGCTCGTGTCCCAGCGAGGCGCCTTCGGCGAGGATAAATCGCCCTTTCGGAGTAAACAGGTCCTCCGCCAGAATCATGCCGACGGTCAGATCATCGATATAAACCAGAGCCACAACAGTTATCCTCTACAGGGTTATTGCCTGTGCGGCAAAATAACCGAAAACACTTTTGAGATCAACAGTTTAGTGAAACAGGATAACATATTATCAAAAACGGGGGTAACTATTCAGCCGGATGATCTCGGGGGGCCCATTTCAAGGGTGTCTGCCGCCTGGATGGGCTCATGCGGCCCTTGGAGCGAGGGCGCGAGGCCAGCCAGCGCGCTACTGAATAGCAACCAATGGGGAAGGTGTTTACCGACAATCAGAGCGCCTCGGTCAAACGGGTAGCGGCGAGCGAACGCTCAGCCTCACAGCGTGTCTGGTCCCAGTCAAGCTCCTGCGCCATGATCTCCAGCACCCGGGTGACCGCCTGTCGGCTGGCCGCAGAATCGAGCAGGGCCAGCGGGGTCCGCCGAGCCAGCACGTCGATAACCCGCTCGGCCCGCTCACAACGTACCGCATAAAGGACTTCCGCTTCCAGTACCGGGTGCCCTTCAACCAGCCGCGCACCGTAACCGGTCTGTGCCAGTTTGGCAACCTGTTCTGACTGATCACCGTAAGTGCGCAACAGATA
>JAADGW010000219.1 GCA_013152145.1 Deltaproteobacteria bacterium | reverse complement strand
AGCGGCCCCAGCCTGAAAAAGGGCCGCAAAAGCGTCGAAATCAACCTCGAAGGGAAAAATTACCGTGGCAGCCTGAAGCAGTCCAGCAGCGACGGTGTCCCCTACTGGTTTATCGATTGCCCGGAATTTTTTGACCGCGAGCAGCTTTACGGCACGGCCGACGGGGATTATCCGGACAACGCTCTGCGGTTCGGTTTTTTCTGTCGTGCGGTCCTCGAGATGATCAAGCGTCTCGATTTCAGGCCGGATGTCATCCATTTACAGGACTGGCAAACCGGCTTTATCCCGATCCTGCTGCGGACAGAATACCGGCATAATCCGTTTTTCAGCAGTATCGCCACCCTGCTGACCATCCACAATCTCGGCTACCGGGGGTTATTCCCCCTGGAACTTCTGCGACAGCTCAATCTGCCGGAATCGGTCGCCACCCCCAAAGGGATGGAATATTTCGGCGACCTGTCGGTTTTAAAAGGTGGCATCAACTACGCAGATGTTATCAATACCGTGTCGCCGACCTATTGTCAGGAGATTCAGACCCCGGAACAGGGACATGGCTTTGAGGGGATCCTACGTAACCGGACGGAAGATCTGCACGGGATCATTAACGGACTCGACCGCCGCTCCTGGGACCCCGCCCTCGATCCCGCCCTGCCGACCCCCTATAATGCCGAAAACCTCAATGGTAAACGTGCCTGCAAACGGTTCGTGCAGAAACAATTGGGCCTGGAGATCCGCCACGATGTGCCGATTGTCGCGGTTATCAGTCGGCTTGATCAGCAGAAAGGGATCGACCTGATCCAGCAGGCCTGGCCGCAACTGCTGGAACGCGACATCCAGTTCATCCTGCTCGGCTCGGGCGATCATGAGACCATGGCGTTCTGGCGTGAACAGCAACAGCGGTATCCACAGCGGGCCTCGATCAACCTGACCTTCGATGAAGGCCTGTCGCGGCGGATCTTTGCCGCCAGCGACATCCTGCTGGTTCCCAGCCGCTATGAACCCTGCGGCCTGACCCAGATGATCGCACTGCAATATGGTGCCCTGCCGGTCGTCCGGCGAACCGGCGGCCTGGCTGACACGGTCATTGATGTCACGCAAAACCCGAGAAGCGGCTACGGCTTTGTCTTTGATAATTCGGATGTCACTGAGATGATGTCGGCAATCGACCGGGCGCTGGCAATCTATCCGCAACGCAGTCGCTGGCTGAGCCTGGTCAAGCGCGGGATGGGCCTGGATTTCAGCTGGACAAATTCAGCGACTCAGTACCAGGAACTTTACACCAAGGCACGCAATTACCGGCAGATGCCAGCAGCCTGAGCAGAGAGAAGGCTGCCGACCGGCAGCCTTCTCAACAACGGAAACGCAGATTACTGTTCCTTCAGACGCTGCAGATAGGTATCCCACTCCAACGGCAGCAGGTCGCGCTTGCGGTTGTTACAGTCCTTACAGGCGGGGACGCAGTTGCCTTTACTGCTCCGCCCGCCGCGAGCCAGCGGCAGCAGGTGATCAAGCGTCAACTCCTTGGGTGGGACCGTCTTTCCACAGTAATAACAAACTCCCTTGGCGATCCGGTTCCGCCACCAGTCCTGTTTGCGCAGGGCCCGTGCCTTTTCCCGTTCGCGGCGGATTGTTGCCTCATCAATATCAAGATCAAAAGTGTTCATTACTCTCCCCGCAGCGGCCTGAT
Organism: Deltaproteobacteria bacterium; assembly: GCA_013152145.1. Taxonomy (GTDB): domain Bacteria; phylum Desulfobacterota; class Desulfuromonadia; order Desulfuromonadales; family Geopsychrobacteraceae; genus Malonomonas. Next base: position 10,405 of record JAADGW010000219.1, on the reverse strand, counting down.
AATCGCCCGATTATTGCACATTCTGGCGATTTATGCGATCTTGCTAAGTCGCTGTGTCCAACAGATTTCACTTACTATTACGAGATAATTCATGAAAATCCTTATCATCGGGGCCGGACAGGTCGGCTATTTCCTTTGCGATCGCCTGTCTCGTGAGGGACATGCTGTCACCCTGATCGATCAGGCCGAGGAAGCCATCGAGCGAGCCCAGGACCGGTTGAACGTTCTCGGGGTCTGCGGTAATGGTGCCAGCGCCGAAATTCTGGAACAGGCCGGGATCAAGGAGACCGAGATCTTCATCGCGGTCACCAATATGGACGAGGTCAATATTCTCGCCTGTCTGCTGGCCCGCGAGTACCAGGTCAAAACCCGGGTCGCCAGAACCAAGAGTATTGAATATACCGGCAGCAAGGCGATCCTGTCGAAAGAAAAGCTCGGCATCGACCTGCTGATCAACCCGGAAGATGCGGTCGCCGAGGAGCTGTTCAAACTGGCCTGCACGTCGCGAGCCTTCGACGTGGCTGAATTTGTCGAGGGACAGATCCATTTTCAAGGCTTCCGGATCACTCCGGAAAGCCCGATCTGCAACCTGACGCTGGCGGAACTGGGGGAATTACGCGGTATTTACCGCTTCGTTGTGGTTGCTATCAACCGGGGCAGAAAGACTATTATCCCACGCGGTGAAGATTGCCTGCAGGCGGGGGATCGAATCTACATCTTTGCCCATCAGGATGAGCTGCCGGCGATTAACTACATGCTGCAATCAAAGCAGAAGAAGAGCAAATCGACGCATCGGGCTTTTGTCCTCGGCGGCAACCGGATCGGGATGCAGATTGCACAGAATATGGAGCAGCAGAACCTCAGCATCAAGCTGATCGAAAAGAACGAGGAGCGTTGCTACAAACTCGCCGAAGAGCTGAACAAAACCGTCGTCATCAACGCCGAAGGGCTCGACCTGCAAACCCTGCTCGACGAAGGGCTTGAGGACGCGGATGTATTTGTTGCGGTCACCGATAACGACCAGACCAATATCCTCACCTGCCTGCTGGCCAGGCAACACTCGGTCAGGCGCACACTCGCCCTGGTCAGCCAACCGGAGCTGATCACGCTGGCCACGGAGCTGGGGATCGATGCCTGTGTCTCCCCACGCATGGCGGCGGCCAGCGCAATCCTCAAATTCGTCCGCCGCGGGGAAATCATCTCGTTGACCGCGGTCGAGGACAGCAATTCCGAGGTGCTGGAATTTGAAATCCGCCAGGACAGCGGGCTATTGGCAATCCCGTTGCGTGAACTGCACTTTCCACGCGGTGCGATTATCGGCGCGATTGTCCGCGGTAACAGTTACGAGATACCGACCGGTGAGAGCCAACTGGCAGAGGGGGACCGGGTGGTCATCTTTACTCTGCCCGATGCCCTGCAGAAGGTTGAAAGGTTTTTTTCCTGAATGAATCTCATTCTGACTCTGCGTATCCTCGGTGCTCTGCTGCTCTGTCTGGGCGGTACGCTGCTGCTGCCGGTGCCCTTTTCCCTGTTTTATCATGATGGTGTCTGGTCCGCATTTGTCATCTCCGCGCTGATCTGTTTCAGCTGCGGCGGGCTGTTGTTCGGCTTCTGCAAAAGTTCAAAAGACCTCTCGGTCCGGGAAGGTTTTGCCGTCGTTACTTTCGGCTGGACCGTTTTTGCCCTGTTCGGGGCGCTGCCCTATCTGCTGTCCGGAGCGATTCCATCACCGCTCGACGCTTTTTTTGAAACGATGAGCGGTTTCACCACCACCGGTTCGACCATCCTGACCGAGATCGAGGCTTTGCCGAAAAGTCTGCTGTTCTGGCGAGCGCTGACCCACTGGCTGGGCGGCATGGGGATTATTGTCCTGTCGTTGGCGATACTGCCGATGCTCGGAGTCGGCGGCATGCAGTTGTTCAAAGCCGAAGTCCCCGGTCCCACGGCCGACCGCCTGCGACCCCGTATTCAGGATACGGCAAAACTTCTCTGGGGCGTCTACCTGCTGCTGACAGCGGCAGAAGCCCTGTTGTTGATGATCGGCGGCATGAGCTTCTTTGATGCGCTCTGCCACTCGTTCGCCACCCTGGCGACCGGTGGATTTTCAACCCGCAACACCTCGATTGCCGCCTACAACAGCGGTTACATCGATGCCGTCATCACCGTTTTCATGATCCTGGCCGGGATCAATTTCACCCTGCATTTTCAACTGTTGCGCGGCAAACTGAGGGAATTTCATCGGAATGAGGAACTGCGTTGCTATCTCGGACTGATCGTTGCTGCGACAGCGGTTATCGTCGGCTTCAACTGGTATTATGCGACCTATTCACAACTCGGCGAAAATATCCGCTATTCGGTTTTTCAGGTGGCATCAATCATTACCACCACCGGTTTCGGCACCGCCAACTATGAAACCTGGCCGGTCCTGCCGCAATACATCCTGATCCTGCTGATGTTCATCGGCGGCTGTGCCGGATCGACCGGCGGCGGCATCAAGGTTGCCCGGATTCTGCTGCTGTTCAAACATGCACAGGTCCAGGTCTTCCGCCTCATCCACCCACGCGCCATCCGGCTGGTCAAGTTAGGCAACCGGCCGGTGGACAAGGAAGTCTTACAATCAATCCTCGGTTTTTTCGCCCTGTTCATCGGTACCTTCGTGTTTGCCTCACTGCTGATGGCCGCCAGCGGGATGGATCTGGTTTCGGGCGGTGCAGCGGTTATCGCCTGTCTGGCCAATATCGGCCCGGGGCTGGGCACGGTCGGACCGATCGACAACTTTGCCCATATCCCGGCGTTCGGCAAGTCGGTGCTGATTGTCTGTATGCTGATGGGCCGTCTGGAACTTTTCACTGTTCTGGTCCTGTTTTTCCCCTCCTTCTGGCACAAGTAATTCATTTTTCGGCGTGGGCTGAGCAGCCTCTCCCGTAACAACAGATTCGGGCTGCAAACAAAGCAAGTATCCCCCTGTCAAACCGGGGGCTTTACGATTGCTGGCCCCCCAAAGGGGCTTTAACGCAATCGTAAAATTAAAGGATATCGTCTCTGGCGGGTCATCCCTCAAGAGCAGTAAACCGGATACCCGGATTGGAGTTTTTCTCTGCTGATAATCGAAAAGCCCCGATCATCGGGTGGATGATCGGGGCTTCCCCCCTCCGTAGCCTGTTAAGGTACGTTCTGTAATGTTGGCCTGATTGTAATCGACCATTCTGACAAAAACCTGAACAAGGCCGGTCAGGAGGGGAAAAAATTCAAAATATTTGACAAACCGTCCGGGCCACTGTTTCAAACGGAACCCAAAGAAGGGGGGTCGCAAATGCGACCCCCTTCTTTGGGTTCCGTTCTCTGGTGTTTGACAGCGTTCTTATGGCAATTGGATAAAGCCGAGCTGTCGACCGGTTTCTCCGTTATCGCGCCGATACGAAAAAAACAATTCGGGATGACAACAGGTACACTCAGTCGCCTGCGCAATGTTCTGTGCCGGCAACCCGGCCTGCTCCAATTGCAGGCGACAACTGAGCGAGAGATCCAGTTGCCAGCGAGCCAACCGGACCTCGGTGGCAATCTCGTTCCAGAAACCGCTGCCTTGACGGAAAGCATCCCGAACCGGTCGGTCAACTTCATATTTATGCGCCCCGATACCCGGCCCGACAGCGGCCTGCAGGTCGTCAACAGAACAGCCGAAATGCTGCTTCATCGCTTCGATCGCTTTCTGCAGGATGCCACCGGCGGCCCCGCGCCAGCCGACGTGAACGGCGGCAATGACAGCCTGCTCCGGATGCCAGAGCAGAACCGGAAAACAGTCGGCCACCAGGACCCCGATCATGATACCGGGTTGATTCGTGACGATGCCATCGACCTCAAGAGACAGAAAATGGCTCAAATCAAGGTTTGCTTCATCGATGACCAGCAGATCTTTGCCGTGGACCTGCTTGACCGTCAGTAATTGATGCGGCGGCAAACCAAAGCTGCGCACGAAGGTCGAGCGGTTCCCCTCGACGCTGGCCGGCAGATCGTCCGTGTTGAGCCCCAAGTTCATTGAATGATAGGGGGCTCGACTGGTACCGCCGTTACGTGTACTGAATCCGGCGATCAAACCTTCGGGCAGGCCGCCCGGCTGCAGATACGAGACTTTCCCTTTTCGAACCAGTTTCATCGTAAGCTCCAATACTTATCGCTATGCGCTGCTCTCGAGAGAGGCATATTTTTTTTCCAGGTAGGCGATGATCGCCGCAAACGCCGGCGGCAACTCGGCGGACAGCTCGATAAACTCACCGGTCACCGGATGGACAAAGCCGAGGGTCCGGGCATGCAACGCCTGCCCGGGGAGTTTTTTGCTCAACTCCCGCAGCTGTGGATCCGGCAGGTTTTTAATCCGGTTGCGACCGCCGTAGAGCGGGTCACCCAACAGGGGCAGGTTCATTTCTGAAAAGTGAACCCGGATCTGATGCGTGCGTCCCGTTTCCAGATGACATTCGATCAGGGTCAGACGATCCGCGGCATAGCGTCGCAGAACCTTCCAGTGGGTTACCGCGCTTCTCCCGTGGCGGGTGTTGCTGCTCATCTTTTTACGTTGCAGCGAGTGACGCCCGATCGGTTGTTCAATGGTGCCGCTCAGCCCGTTGAGCTGGCCACAGATCAGGGCCAGATAACGACGCTTGACCGTGTGCGCCTTAAACTGTGCGGCCAGGTGCTGGTGGCTCTGGTCGGTTTTCGTTACCACCAGCACGCCGGAGGTATCTTTGTCGATCCGGTGAACGATCCCCGGCCTTAATTCGCCGCCGATACCGGCCAGGTCGTCACAATGGTGCAGCAGAGCATTCACCAGTGTCCCGCGAGTATGTCCGGCGGCGGGATGTACCACCATTCCGGCGGCCTTGTCAACCACGATCAGATGCCGGTCTTCGTAAAGAACCTGCAGGGGAATCGCTTCGGGGACGGCGGTCGCCGGTTCCGGGTCGGGAAGATTGACCTGAATCGACTCTCCCCCCTTGAGTTTATAACTGGCCTTAACGGGGACTCCGTCCAGCAGGACCTGCCGGCCACTGATCAGTTTTTGGATTTGGGAACGACTCAGGGCGGGAAAGCTCTCGACAAGAAAGCAATCGAGTCGCTCGGCAGAGCGATCTTCCGGATAATGCAGCTGTTGCGGTTGTGTCATCTACCAGATGGAGCTTTCTATTTTGCCGGCCTGTTTGATCATCACATCGACAATCGCCTTTTCGTACAAATGTTCCCGGTTCGGCAGGTCCGGGGCAACGCGGGAGAAAAAGTGCTCACGCCCTTCCTCGAGTTCGTCACCCATCAGTTCAAAGATGCTGTCGTTCTTGATCCCCTCGGCAACCTTTTCCTGATTGTAAAGGGCAACGTCCGAAACAATTGCCCGGGCCAAACGAAACGCGAGATCAGGATTTTTAACCAGTCGTGGCATAGTTCTAAGCCTCCAGCCCGTCGTTATGCAAGAATCGGGAAATGGCAACAATTGAAATGTAATTTTATTAATACTCTTTCAAAATAGCAAGGGCTATTCTCTATTTTCCTGATCTACGGCCATCCTGCAACAACGGCCGGACCCGATTCAAACGAGCTGCTGCTGCAGGAATTGGTAGAGGGCCGCATGATCGCCGCGGTGCTCACAAGGCCAGTCGGGCCCTTCCCGCTCGACGATCCAGGTATCAACCAGAAAAGTCTTCATCCCGACAGCGACGGCAGACAGATCATGACTGGTATCGTTACCAACCATCAGGCACCGCTCCGGAGCAACCCCTAATTGCGTTGCGACTTCCCGGAAGTATTCCGGCTGCGGCTTGCAGAAACAGCTGTTTTCAAAGCTGGTCAGGTAGTTAAAGGAAATGTCGCCGAGATTACCCCAGCGCAGCCGCGCCTGAATCATGAACTCCGGAAAAACCGGGTTGGTCGCCAGCACCAGAGGGACCCCCCGAGCCTGACACCCGTGCAGAATTTTTCGAGCCAGAGGAATGGGACGAACCAACTCCTGCAATGTATCCAGACCATCGGCCGCAAAACTGCGAAAAGAATCCCGCAATGCGGCTTCCGGTATTGCCAGTTGCTGCTGAAGCGTCGAGTACAGGCGTTGTTCGTTGGTCATCAACCCGTCGCCGGCAGTTTGAATTAATCCACGGATCGCAGCGAGCATCACCCGGGTAAATTTTTTCGGTCTGGTATAGTCTCGACACCGGGCCGCCAAGCCCTCGATATAGCGCGGAATAAACTCCGCCATCTGCACTCTGAGTAGAGTACCGTCCAAATCAAAAAGAACAGCTTCAATTGAATCTGTTCCGTTGTACTGATAGCGCATGGTAATGTCTCCGAGTTTTGCCGCTGCCCCGCTCTGACCATAAATAAGCTGTTTTCCTGTTCTAACACAAGGCGTTGCCGGTTTCCATCGTTTGCAGTATTTCTAATTACTTGACTGTTGAGATAAGGAACGCTAAAAATTGTTTCAGCAGGTTAAAATATGACGAGGGAGATGCTATGGATGATTACCGGGCAGAGGTCAGAGAGCTGCAGATTGGCCAGCAAATCCGCCAGCTTCGGCAAGATCGACGGTTGACGCTGCAGGATCTGTCAGAAGCGACCGAACTCTCCAAACCACTTTTATCACAAATTGAAAATGAGCAGGTGATCCCACCGCTGGCCACCCTGCTGAGAATTGCCAAGGCCCTGAAGGTCCCCTTGCAGACTTTTTTTGAAGAAGAGGACAACACCCAGAAGTGCTTGGTGGTCCGAGCTGGAAAGCCGAACCTGCTGTACCGTCGGCCCTGTCACGGCGGGCCACCGCAACCCTACCTGTACCAGTCGTTGGCGTATGGCAAAAAGCACAAACATATGGAACCCTTCCTGATGGAATTCGACCCCGACCAGGACCGGCTGCCGCAACCGGTACAACATGCCGGTGAAGAGTTTCTTTATGTGCTGAGCGGTCGGATAGAGTTGCACCACGGCAGCGAAATTTATACCCTGGAGACGGGAGATTCCGCCTACTGGGACTCGAATGAACCGCACAGCCTCAAGGCCCTCGGCAACCAGAAAGCCCGCGGTATTGCGGTCCTCTATACCAAAAACTGAAGCGTTCCGCAGGTGACCACAACGCTGATCTATCTGCTATGCTTATAGCCGTCATCCGGCAACCAACCAACAACATATAGAAGGAGGCTCCCATGGCAAAAGTTGGTGTTATTCTCTCCGGCTGTGGTGTTTACGACGGCAGTGAAATCCACGAAGCCGTCATCATCCTGCTGGCCCTTGACCGCGCCGGGGCCACAGCGGTCTGTATGGCTCCGGACATGGAGCAGGGGGTCGTCAATCACCTGACCGGCGAACCGGTTGAAGGAGCGGCCCGCAATGTGCTTGAAGAATCGGCACGGATTGCCCGCGGCAACATCTCCGACATCGCTAAAATCAAGGTCGACGATATCGATGCCCTGATTCTGCCGGGCGGTTTCGGGGCGGCAAAAAATCTCTGTGATTTTGCTTTCAAGGGAACCGACTGTGACGTTCATCCCGAGGTCGCGCGTCTGGTCCGGGAGGTTGTTGCCGCGAAAAAGCCCTTGGCGGCCGTCTGCATCGCCCCGGCACTGATCTCCAAAGTTCTCGGTGATGACAAGTTGGCCCACCGACTGACAATCGGTACCGATGAAGAGACCGCCCAGGCGGTGACCAGCATGGGCTCCACCCATGTTGCCTGCCCGGTGCGCGAGTTTGTTGTCGATCAGGAGAATAAGCTGATCACCTCCCCGGCCTATATGCTGGCCGGAAGTATCAGCGAAGCGGCCGACGGAATTGAAAAGACCGTGCGGGCACTGCTGGAAATGATTTAACCTATACGGCCGCAAAAATCATTGATTACCACTCTTGTCATAATTTAAGCGGTCTGCTAGACTCCAGTTAAATTTTCTTCAAAGGAGATGCCAATGGACACGTATCGCTGCATTATTTGTGACTATATCTATGATCCCGAAAAAGGTGACCCGGACAATGGTGTTGCCCCCGGGACCAGTTTCGAAGATATCCCCGACGACTGGTGTTGCCCGCTCTGCGGTGTCGACAAATCAAACTTTGAGCCGGCCTGAGAGTAACAATAACAAGAAGGCAGGGCTCGATCGCTGACAGCGGTCGGACCCTGTTTTCTTCAGGATAACTCCAGGCGCCGTTGGCGTCGAAATAACCAGAATTGCGAGAAGATCAGCAGATGCCCAGAACACGGCTGCGTAAACCAGACTGGTTGAAGGTTAAATTCCCGGTCGGTGTAAATTATGTCCGCATCGATCGCTACCATCGCCAGCAGGGACTCAACTCGGTCTGTCGGAGCGCGGCCTGCCCGAACCAGGGCGAGTGCTGGAGCAAAGGCACTGCGACGTTCATGATTCTCGGCAGTCATTGCAGTCGCCATTGTCGCTTCTGCAATATTTCCAGTCACCCTCCCCAACCACCCGACCCGCAGGAAGCACGCAAAGTTGCCACGGCGATTGCCGAATTACAGCTCAAACATGCGGTGCTCACCTCGGTGACCCGCGACGACCTGCCGGATGGCGGTGCCGGACAGTTTGTCGCCCTGATCGAACAGCTCCGGCTGCAGGCTCCCGACTGTCGTATCGAACTGTTGATTCCCGATTTACAGGGGGACTGGCAGGCATTGGAAAAAATCGTTGCCGCCGGCCCCGAAATTATCGGCCACAATATCGAGACAGTTCCACGCCTCTACCCGGCCGTACGACCTGAAGCTGAATATCGACGGTCGCTGGCCCTGCTGGCGCAAATCTCCCGGTTGGCCCCCGATATCGTCATCAAGTCGGGGCTGATGCTGGGGATGGGGGAGACAGAAGCAGAAATCCAGCGGGTTATGAGCGACCTGCGCGAACACCACTGCCAGGTCCTCACCCTGGGACAATACCTGGCCCCGACGGCGGACCATTATCCGGTCCAGAGATACGTTCCACCTGACGAGTTTGAGCAGCTGGCGCGGAAGGGAAAGGAGATGGGCTTCGAACATGTTGAAGCCGGACCGCTGGTCCGTTCCTCATACCACGCCGAAGAACAGTTCTCTGCCCGTGAGGGCTGAGAGCTAAAAGACAAAGTAACTATTCAGCGGCGCGATGGCCAGCCTGCTGAATAGTTACGAGACAAAAAGCCCGGTGGCACATTCCACAAGTGAAAAATGTACCGTCGGGCTTTTGACTGATGAACGGAGGGGATCCCGTCAGGCCTTGATGTTGATGTTCAACCCTTTGCCGGTGTGCTCGGCAATTTGTGTCTGCTGCTGCTCATTGACTTCGTTGTTCTCGGTTTTCTGCAGGGTCTTGGTCAGGACATCAAATCCCGACTGCGCTTTGTTGGTGGCCATTTCCTGAGCAGCGGCACCCATTGCTCCTGAGATTTCCATGACCGACTCCTTTCCAAGAGAGATACTGATGATGAACAAAAACGGTTGTAACCTGAGCCTGAAGATAACATTAACAGCGGCTTAAAGTCAATGGTCGTTGGTGTTCTTTAATATTAGTTTGCAACCCGTGTGAACGTCTTGTTATTTCGAAGCTTTATTGCGGCATGCGAACAGGTGACTTATACTTGATCCGTTCCCGACCGAGCACTCCGGCCCTTCAGCGGTAAAAAGGTAAATGACCGATGACCACGACAGAAAATATCAGCCCGCAGTGGATTGATGCGCAATATCGACGCTACAAGGACGATCCGCAACAAGTCCCCGAGCAGTGGCGTTATTTCTTTCAGGGTTTTGAACTGGGCACGGATAAAAGCGCTGCGGTGCTGGATCACAAGCCTGCCGCAGTTCAGACCTTGATTCGACGTTATCGTGAAATCGGCCATATTCATGCCTGTGTCGATCCCCTCTCCCCCTGTGAGATCGACCATCCGCAACTCCAGCTGAGTGAATTCGGTCTCAGTGACAAAGATCTGGAGCGCAGGTTTGCCACCGATAATTTTATCCTGCCGGAGGCCCCCCTCAAAGAGATCGTTGCCATTCTGCAACAAACCTACTGCCGGTCACTGGGTGTCGAATTCACCCACATCCCGATTCCGGAAGAACGTAAATGGCTGCAGGAACGGATGGAGGGGTCACGCAACCGGCTTGAGTTGAGTCGCGAGAAAAAACTTGCCACCTTGAAAAAATTGCTCCAGGCAACCCGATTTGAGACCTTCCTGCAGCGCAAATTTGTCGGCCAGAAGAGGTTTTCTCTGGAGGGCGCCGAATCGGTCGTGCCGTTACTGGATTATCTGATCGAACGCGCCGCCGGTCTCTCCCTGCAACATGTCATCATCGGCATGGCCCACCGGGGGCGTCTGAACCTGCTGGCCAATATTTTCAATAAACCGCTGGAAAATATCTTTGCCGAATTCGCCGACAATGAAACCTTTAAAATTATCGGTG